>CAYFKK010000074.1:0-3809 GCA_964343655.1 uncultured Actinomycetes bacterium
AGTAGCTATGACGCCAATTGTGGCGTGCGAGCGCTTTACATGGGTTGTCATACCGATTATCGATATAGCTAAGTCCCCAACGTATTTGAGTGACCGGATTGGTTCGCCAATCCAAACCAAATTTCTCCATCTTGATTGCTGGATAAGCTTGCGGAATTCCATGTGCCCCAGATCGATAGTTATGTGCTTGGAAATTCCAATGGCTTTCGCGAGTCCAAAGGCGCTTCAAACAGGTGAACTGTTTAGCGCCCCAGTTGTACTCTTTTAACGCAATCGCTTTTGCAACCGCTTTCGCTCCCGCAGGTGTTCGCGCCTTCTCAACTTCCGAGGCTGCCAACGAGACAACAGCTAAGTCGGCCGCAGTTACGCCATCTTTGTCGTAAAAGCCAGAGTAGAGAGCGGCTACATGAAGCTCGGTTGGCTCATCAGGCAGAGTTGTAATTGGATCAGAGACGCTAACTTCGGTAACCATCGGCGATTGGAGTCCCCAGGCGCTGGTATTTACGGAGGCAGCAAAAATGGTCGCCCCAAGAACTAGCCAGCTGGCTTTGCGTCGGTTGCGAATCAAGCCGTCATAAAGGCGGTCGATTTGAAGCATTTCTGCCCTCCTTTCCCGAAATAACTAGGCTAAAGAGTGTCCGAGTAGGGCGACATCGCCAAATTAATTCATGCGCAAGTCGCAAATTCACATTTTTTCTAAGCTCTGTGGATGGCTAAAAGTGCTGGTCAGAATGGGCAAAGTCCGAAATGCCCGATATGTCGGTGTGAAATTTTTAAGGGTATTAACCCTTGGGATAAAACTTTAGAGCGCGATTGGTCCCTCGAGCATCTCGGTAACCAGAGCTGCGATCTGCGAGCGCTCGGAGCGGGTCAGGGTGACATGGGCGAAGAGCGGGTGGCCTTTGAGCGATTCGACCACTGCGACCACCCCATCGTGGCGACCAACTCGGAGGTTATCGCGCTGGGCTACGTCATGAGTCAACACCACTCGTGAACCTTGGCCGATTCGAGATAGCACAGTGAGTAAAACTCCGCGCTCTAAAGATTGTGCTTCGTCGACGATTACAAATGAGTCATGCAGGGATCGACCGCGGATATGGGTTAACGGTAGAACTTCAATCAAACCGCGGGCAACAATTTCATCAATTACTGGTTGGCTAACTAACGCGCCCAAAGTATCGAAGACAGCCTGCGCCCAAGGTGACATCTTCTCCCCTTCGCTGCCTGGCAGATATCCAAGTTCCTGTCCACCTACTGGATAGAGCGGGCGGAAAATAACAATCTTTTTATGAAGTCTTCGCTCCATGACTGCTTCAAGGCCGGCGCAAATTGCTAATGCCGATTTACCAGTTCCGGCGCGACCGCCTAACGAAACAATTCCAATTTCATTATCAAGTAATAGATCCAATGCAACACGTTGTTCAGCGCTACGACCATGTAACCCAAATGCAGATCTATCACCACGAACCAATTGCAATTGCTTACCTGCGGTCACGCGAGCGAGCGCACTTCCTTTTTCAGAGTGTAAAACAACTCCGGTATGAACTGGATATTCGAGCGCTGATTCGTGATCAGTTCGTTCGGTGGCATAAAGCGCATCAATCACATTTCCGCCAACGGTTAATTCGACAATTCCAGTCCAACCACTATTCATTACAAGTTCGGCGCGATACTCCTCGGCTTCGACACCAACAGATGAAGCTTTGACTCGAAGTGGCAAATCTTTTGTAACTAAAACAACATTTTTGCCATCCGCCATTAAATTTTTTGCAATTGCCAAAATTCGTGAATCATTTGTACCATCTCGAAGAAATCCATGTGGCAATGAACTTGAATCGGTGTGATTGAGTTCGACCGATAATATTCCGCCCTCTTTAGTAATTTGAATTGGCGTATCTAATCTGCCGTGGCTAACTCGCAAATCATCTAGGTATCGAAGCGCAGCGCGTGCGAAAAATCCAAGTTCCGGGTGATCGCGTTTGGTTTCTAATTCAGTAATTACGGCAATCGGAATAACAATTTCATGCTCGGCGAAACGGGTTAAAGCAGTCGGATCAGCCAATAAAACGCTGGTATCTAATACGTAAGTTCTTTTACTGCTGCTAGCGGTCAAAGCCCGTCGCACCCTTTTTTAGTTTTATCCGGGGGGAAGGTGCTTAAAAGGTAGAGCCAAGGTTGAGGGTTTGCGCGCAGACACGCACGAGCGCGGGTTAACTATTTGCCAAAGCGGCGATGGCGATCGGCATAACTTCTAAGGGCTCGTAAGAAATCAACCCGTCGAAAATCTGGCCAATACGCTTCGCAGAAATAGAACTCAGATTGTGCGCTCTGCCAGAGCAAAAAGCCGCCAAGTCTTTGTTCCCCAGAAGTTCTAATTAATAGTTCTGGATCTGGTTGGCCCGCGGTATATAAAAATTTTGAAATTGATAGATCTGAAAGTTCTTCGGCTGCCTTCTCTATTGATAGCCCTTTTGCGTTTGCGTCCTGCAGGTAACCTTTGATGGCATCGACAATTTCGCGTCGACCACCATAGCCGATTGCAACATTAACCTCTAATTCAGCATTTGGATTATTTGGTAGCGATTTAAGTTTTTCTTGTAGCCAGCTCGGCAAAAGATCAAGCGCCCCAACCGCCTTAATATTCCATCTTTTTGTCCCAACTAAAGAATCGACGGTGCTTCCGATGATTTTTAATAAGGTATTTAGCTCATCATCAGTTCGCTTAAAATTATCTGTTGATAACAACCAAAGCGTGACAACTTTTACATTCGCCGCTTCACACCAACCCAGAAAATCTAGAATCTTATCTGCGCCAGCTTGATGTCCGTGTTGCGCTAGACCACCAGAAGTTAATTCTGGATTTGCTTTTGCCCACCGACGATTGCCATCCAGAATTACTCCCACATGATGGGGCGTCTGCGAAAAATCTAATTTGCGTAAAAGTCGCGCTTCGTAGATTGGATAAAGCAGCGCCTTTATCGCCGTTCTAACCATCTCTAATTTTTATACTTTTTAACGATATGGCGCTCGGTGGCAATTGATGCGATTGGTAGCGTTCCAGCAAGAATCAAACCGATGATTTTTGAAATAGACCAACGATGCTGCACCGAAAACTGAATCGCAAAAAGAACATAAATTGGATATAGATAGCCATGCACCATCGGAATCCAAACTGTCGCGTTGTGCAAATCTGGGTTATCCATTAAGTATTTAACTGGCATATAAACAAACCAGAGCAATAAGGACATAATTCCAGAAACGATTGCCATTAATCGATAGCGACCAATTACCGAACTCATAACTTGCTCCGATCTAGTTTCTTTTGATATCTAGGTAGATATAAAACTACAACAGCGAATAAGAGCCAAATAATCACATACGAAATGTGCTGCCAGTAGTAACCAGGCACGCGGTTACGCATCTCAATCTCCGCTTTTTGATAATTTGCGCTTGGGCTCTCGCTATTGGCAAGGATAAACCCAGCATAAAGTGGTAATTCGGTATCGGTAACGACTAATGAGCTATCGATCCGTGAAAACATATCTTTGGAATTTACTTGGGTATCAACTCCTTGGGGTGGGAAATAGCGGCCAATCACAGTTGCTTCATCCACTTCGCGGTTGTTGGTTCCAGTTATACCTCTCACCACCAAAACTGCTCCACCCGAATCAATCGACATCAGAGAAACATCCCAAATCTTTCCTGGATTTGTAAATTGCGCAGTTCGTGTTAGTAAATATTTTCCATTCACTTTAACTAATTTGTGAATTGATGAATCTTCAACAGCTTGGCCAGCGTTTGCAATCTCT
>CAYFKK010000075.1:0-3797 GCA_964343655.1 uncultured Actinomycetes bacterium
AACTAATTTGTGAATTGATGAATCTTCAACAGCTTGGCCAGCGTTTGCAATCTCTTCTAATTTGTAAATTTGATTATCAAACTTAATTGGTTTCTTCATATCAGAAGCACGGTTCCATTGCCAATTTGCCAGAGATAAAAAAATTGCTACCAGAAGTGCGGTGGCAAAAAAGGTTCGTACTGATTTCACTTATTCTTTATTATCTTTTCTATTTTGGACTCTGGTGTATCGCTTATAAAAGCTACGCAGTAAAATTGCCACTGAAATACACAGGATTGAAACTGTGATTGAACCAGCAATTCCCATGTCAAAAGATTTAGTCATTTTGGCTCCTTTGAGCTTTAAGTGCGAGGATACTCCAATGTCGCATCTTGATTTAGCCGATCGCTATGGCCAAAGTCGAAATCACACCTTGCCAATTGCGATTTTGCTATCAATTCTTGGAATTGGTTGGTTGCTTTGGGCGGCTATTTTCCACGCCACTCCAGAAATTAAAACTCAAGTAATTTCTTATAACGCTACTTCTGCAAAAGAAATCGAATTGAAATTTCAAGTAACTAGAAAAAATGATTCAAAAGTTTTTACGTGCACGTTAACTGGCACCGATATGAACCACTTTGTCGTGGGGGAAATCCAACGAAAAATTGAACCCGGCGAGCGTTTAATCACCGTATCAATTCCAACTCGTTCTACGGCAGCCTTTGCCAAGGTTGTTCGCTGCACGAGTTAAACTTCTCTTCTTATGACGCAAACCTGGCTAACGCAAGAAGCGGCTGATCGCTTGCGCAACGAACTCGAACAATTAGAAGGTCCGATTCGCGCCGAGATAGTTAAAAAAATTGAGGCGGCACGTGCTGAAGGTGATTTAAAAGAAAATGGCGGCTATCACGCTGCGCGTGAAGAGCAAGGGAAAAACGAAGCTCGAATTAAACAATTGAAACATATGTTGGAGCATGCTCATATTGGTGTGCCACCTGTTGGTGAATCAGGAGTTGTCGGTCCAGGAATGGTAATCACAATAGATATGGCTGGCGATGAAATGAAATTTCTACTTGGATCAAGAGAAATTTCTTCCGGTGATTTAGATGTTTACTCTGAAAAATCGCCACTTGGTTCGGCAGTTATGGGTGCAAAAGTTGGCGATACTGTGTCTTACACCGCACCAAATGGAAAAATATTTAAAGTAGCGATACTAGAGGCTCAGCCTTTCGCTTAAATATTCATTAAAGAGTAATCTTCTCTTTATGTCTAAAATCCAAAGCAAAGAACACACCCATAAAGAAATTCTCGTAATTATGGGCGGTCTGATGACTGGGCTCCTATTAGCGGCACTTGATCAAACAATTGTTTCAACTGCGCTAAAAAATATTGTCGAAGAATTTAATGGTCTTAACCATTACACCTGGGTGGTTACTGCTTATTTATTAACATCTACGGCTTCAACGCCACTATATGGAAAAATTTCTGATCTATATGGTCGGCGACCAGTATTTCAATTTGCAATTGTTACATTTTTAATTGGTTCCGCTCTAGCAGGTGCTGCGCAAAATATGACTCAACTGATTGCAACTCGTGCAATTCAAGGTCTTGGCGCGGGCGGTTTAATGGCGCTAACTTTCGTAATTATTGGCGACATAATTCCGCCTCGGGAGCGTGGTCGCTACCAAGGTTATTTTGGTGCCGTTTGGGGACTTTCATCTGTTGCTGGACCATTGCTTGGCGGTTATTTTTCCGACCACAGCCAAATCCTGGGAATTACCGGTTGGCGTTGGATTTTCTATATAAATATTCCATTCGGCATTCTTTCGCTAGTTGTTACCTCGTTGGTACTTCATATTCCATTCCAAAAACGTGATCACAAAATAGATTACCTCGGCGCATTATTTATGGTTACCGGAGTTACTTCAATTTTGTTAACCGTTTCCGTATATGGCCCACAAAATGGTTGGACCGATTCTCGAACCATTATCTATTTATTACTTGGTTTGGTTTTAACTGGTCTTTTCCTCTGGCAAGAGACCAGGGCATCAGAACCAATTTTGCCGCTCCGCTTATTCAAAAATCACACATTTAGTTTGACTTCGATTCTTGGTGCCGTAATTGGTGCCGGCATGTTTGGCGCAATTGTGATGTTGCCGCTTTATATGCAGGTGGTTAAGGGATATAGCGCATCCGATGCTGGATTGAAATTGATCCCGTTAATGCTTGGAATAGTCACTACTTCAATTTTTAGTGGCAAAATGATTTCGAAACATGGCCATTACAAGCGCTTCCCGATTGTTGGAACTTTCTTAATGACAATTGGAATCTTAGCTATGACTAGATTGGAAATTGATACACCGTATTGGCAGATTTCGATCTATGCCGTAATTGTTGGTATGGGTTTGGGTCTGTCGATGCAAACCATTGTGATTGCGCTACAAAATTCAGTTGAATTAAGTGATATGGGAGTTGCAACAAGTTCAAATACCTTCTTTCGGTCTCTCGGCTCGGTATTTGGTACGGCATTTTTTGGAGCGATTCTCACAAATCGTTTAGCTCATTATTTAGCGGCAAGTGGTTTAAAAGGTGGTGGCGAAACTTCCATTACTAACAACACTGCACTAATTAAGAAATTGCCACCTGAAGTTCAAACTACAATTTTGGAAAGTTTCGTAAAGGCATTCCACTTTGTTTTCTATACCGCCGCACCTGTTACTGCACTCGGGTTTGCGCTTGCATTAATGCTAAAAGAAGTTCCGTTACGCACCCACGGCGACTATTCAAAAGCACGTGAAGAGGCAGCAGGCGAAACGTTAGGCTAAAAGAGTTACGAGAATTACCTCGCGAAGTTCGAGTAACGATCTTCGCGGGGTTTTTCGTTGCGATGGGCTTTGGTTTGGTAGTTCCAGCAATTCCAATTTTTGCTCGATCTTTTGGTGTAAGTAATGCGGCGGTTGGATTAATAGTCTCAGCGTTCGCAGCAATGCGATTTTTCTCTGGTTTAATTTCCGGTCTACTTATCGATCGTTATGGCGAGCGAATTGTGTTTGCAGTTGGCACAACACTAGTTTCAATATTTACTTTACTTTTGGCTTTCTCGCAAAATTACCTACAGATGTTGATATTTCGAACAGCTGGCGGGCTGGGTTCTTCCATGTTTTCAGTTTCGGCAAATTCCGTCATTATGCGGTCAGTAGATGACAGCAAACGAGCGCAAGTTCAATCTATTTATAACAGTGTTTTTCTAATTGGTGGAATTACTGGTCCGGCATTTGGTGGTCTCTTGATGGGCATATCTTTGCGCCTACCATTTATAGTTTATGCCGCAACATTATTTACAGCAGGATTAATTGCCTTTTTCTATTTAAATGCAGTTCATTTAGAACCAACTTCTAATCCAGATGAAGAAAGTATTTCGCCATTACAAGCACTTAAAGTTCCCGCCTATCGGATTGCACTGATCTCAACTTTCTTGATTACTTGGGTGCTTTTTGGGTTACGAAATTCCATCACGCCACTATTTGTAATTGAAGAACTAAAGGGAACCAATGCGGTGGTGGGATATGGATTTGGTCTTGCCGCTTTACTCCAAACGCTTTTAGTAATCAGAGCTGGTCAACACTCGGACACAAAGGGTCGAAAATCTGCGCTGTATATCGGAACGGTAATTGTGAGTCTTGGAATTGCTACTTTGGCATTTTCCACGCACGAATGGATGTATTTATTGGCGATGGCTTTTCTAGGGATAGGCGGTGCGTACTTATCAGCAACACCTGCCGCGATTGTTGGCGATGTTGTTAAAGGGAAAATTGGTC
>CAYFKK010000076.1:0-1713 GCA_964343655.1 uncultured Actinomycetes bacterium
CAAATCGTGGGGCAGAAATTGCACTCATTTCGGTGATGCACTCAAACAATGAAACCGGCGCGCTGCAACCAATTTCAGAAGTTATTAAAATTGCCGGTGAAATTCCAGTCCATTGTGATGCAGTGCAAAGCCTCGGAAAAGTACCACTTGAATTCGCTGGTTTAACTGCCATGTCGATTAATGCCCATAAATTAGGCGGCCCAATTGGAATCGGTGCACTGGTTCTAAAGCGGGGTATTGATATTCCGGCGCTACTTCACGGCGGTGGCCAAGAGCGCGAAATAAGGAGCGGTACATTAAATGCACCACTCGCGGCAGCCTTTGCGGCGGTACTAGATAATTACCCAAGTTCAAAGATCAATGATCTGAAAAGTCGATTAATTTCTGGAATAAATTCTGGAATTAAAGATTGCATAATTAATACAATCTCAAATTCCTTGCCCGGGATAGTTAATGTAACGATTCCAGGGGCAAAAGGGGAGACTCTCTTGTTGTTGCTAGATTTGGAAGGAATTGCCTGTTCGACGGGTGCGGCTTGTAGCGCAGGAGTTCATCGACCGTCACATGTATTAATGGCGATGGGGCGCAGTGAAGAAATTGCTCTATCTTCAATTAGATTTTCGATTGGCCCAAATAATTCCGAAACCGAAATTGATAAATTACTTGAAGTACTTCCAGCAGTTATCGAAAAGGCCCGTTTAGCAAAATGAAATTAATAGCGGCAATGAGTGGTGGCGTGGATAGCGCAGTTGCAGCTGCCCGAGCAGTTGAAGCTGGTCATCAAGTCGTTGGTGTGCATTTAGCGCTGTCATCAAATCCGCAGAAATATCGTTCCGGCGCTCGCGGCTGCTGCACCATTGAAGATTCACATGATGCACGCAGAGCAGCGGATGTAATTGGTATCCCGTTTTATATCTGGGATATGGCAGAAGAATTCCATCAAGAAGTTGTTGAAAATTTTCTATCTGAATATTCTGCTGGGCGAACCCCTAACCCTTGTTTGCGGTGCAATGAAAAAATTAAATTTGCCGCAGTTTTAGAACGCGCCAAAGCAATGGGATTTGACGGGGTAGTTACTGGGCATTACGCAATTTTGAAAGAAACACCAAGCGGAAAAACGCTTAATAGAGCAGTAGATATTTCTAAAGATCAATCTTATGTCTTAGCGGTATTGAATGAAGAGCAGTTACAAGGGGCTCATTTTCCACTAGGAGATACTCCGAAATCTGAAATCAGAAAAGAAGCGGAACGCAGAGGTTTGGCGGTAGCAAATAAGCCAGATAGCCATGATATTTGTTTTGTCCCAAGTGGCGATAACGCTAGTTGGTTGCGAGAGCGTCTCGGAAGTGAAACTGGACCAATTGTTGATCAAGCCGGACATAAGTTAGGCGAACATCATGGCGCATATACCTACACAATCGGTCAGCGAAAAGGTTTGGGTTTGACTACTCCAACTTCAGATGGATCACCACGTTTTGTTCTAAAAATTGAACCAGTATCAAACACAGTTGTTGTTGGACCAAAAGAAGAATTAGCGATCTCAAAAATTATTGGTGCAAAAGCAATTTGGTGTGGTGCAAAACCTAGCCAGAATTGGCAGACTGGATTTGTACAAGTGCGTGCGCATGGTTCTGCATTACCAGCAAAATATCGGGCAATTGGTTCCAATGGCGAAGGTTTAGAAGTTGAATTAAATGAACCTTTGCTAGGTGT
>CAYFKK010000076.1:1723-2162 GCA_964343655.1 uncultured Actinomycetes bacterium
ACAAGCAGCAGTAATTTACGACGGCGATCGCGTCGTAGGCTCGGCAACTATTAATGAGACCTCATGAATCCGCGTCAAAGAATTATCGAATTAACTGAGAGCATTCGAGATCATCAATTTAGATACTATGTTTTAGATAATCCAATTATTTCCGATGCGCAATTTGATTCCCTATTAAAAGAGTTAGAACAACTTGAAGCTGCCCATCCGGAGTTTAGAGAAGCAGATTCACCCACACAAAATGTTGGCGGTGGATTTTCGACAACATTTGAACAAGTGGATCATCTCGAAAAGATGATGAGCTTAGATAACGTATTTGATGAATCAGAGTTAAATGCTTGGTTCGAACGCGTAGGAAAAGAAACTACCGAAGCAAAATGGTTATGCGAATTAAAAATTGATGGTTTGGCGATAAATTTGCGGTACGAAAATGGTGTTC
>CAYFKK010000076.1:2172-3180 GCA_964343655.1 uncultured Actinomycetes bacterium
CATCAAAGATCTGCCGCAAAAACTTACTGGCAAAGATGTGCCCAAATTGATTGAAGTGCGCGGTGAAATATATTTTCCATTGTCAGCATTTAAAGAGTTAAATGAAAGTCTTGAAGAGGCTGGAAAAACTACATTTGCAAATCCAAGAAATGCGGCCGCCGGGAGTTTGCGCCAAAAAGATCCCAGAATTACTGCTGCCAGGCCTTTGTCGATTTTGGTTCATGGTATTGGCGCTTACAACGGTTCGGATTTAAAAAGTCAGAGCGAATCATATGAATTATTAAAGACGTTTGGACTGCCTATTAGTAATCATTTTAAAGTTTTAAAATCTCAAGCCGAAGTGAAAAAATACATCCAGAATTATGAAACACACCGTCACGATCTTTCCCACGAAATAGACGGCGTTGTAATAAAAGTCGATCAATTTAACTTACAACGCCAAATTGGTTTTACATCCCGTGCGCCAAAATGGGCAATCGCATACAAGTATGCGCCGGAAGAAGTTGTAACAAAATTATTGGATATTCAAGTTAGCGTCGGACGAACTGGCCGAGTAACTCCATTCGCAGTTATGGAGCCTGTAGCAGTTGCAGGATCTACGGTGACTCATGCGACGCTCCACAATTCTCAGGAAGTGGAGCGGAAGGGAATTCTAATTGGCGACACTGTCGTGATTAGAAAAGCTGGAGATGTAATTCCCGAAGTTCTCTCGGCAGTTGCAGAACGGCGAACCGGAAATGAACGCGCCTTTGTGATGCCAAAAAAATGTCCAGATTGCGGAAGTAAATTAATAGAACAAAGTCAAGGCGATGTTGATTTGCGTTGCCCAAATTCGCAGAGCTGTCCGGCGCAATTACGCGAGCGCATTTTTTACATCGGAAGTAGAGCTGCCCTTGACATAGAAGTTTTGGGGTACGAGGCAGCAACGGCGCTGCTAGACGCGAAAATATTGAAAGATGAATCTGATTTATTTAATTTAACTAAAGAGCAATTAACGAAGTCTGACTT
>CAYFKK010000076.1:3190-3698 GCA_964343655.1 uncultured Actinomycetes bacterium
GATGGTAACCCAGGCGCAAATGTTGAAAAATTATTAGCAGCCTTAGAAATTGCAAAAGCGCGACCTCTATGGCGAATCATTGTGTCGTTATCAATACGTCATGTTGGACCAACTTCAGCTCAGGCTCTGGCAAACCGCTTTAAGTCAATCACGGCAATCGAAAAAGCCTCGCTTGAATCCTTGGCTGAAGTTGATGGCGTCGGTGGGGTGATAGCTGAATCAATTGTTGAATGGTTTAACGTTGATTGGCATCGTTCAATAATTGATAAATGGCGTAAAGCCGGCGTAATAATGGAGTTATCTGAAAGCGAATTGGCTCCGCAAACACTGGCGGGATTAACTTTTGTTGTTACTGGAGGTTTAGCATCGTTCACAAGAGATGGCATCAATGAAGTAATTACCTCCCATGGCGGCAAATCTTCATCATCTGTTTCGAAAAAAACTGACTACTTATTAGTCGGAAGTGATCCCGGTTCAAAATTGGCTAAAGCCCAAGCACTTGGCGTTA
>CAYFKK010000077.1:0-3669 GCA_964343655.1 uncultured Actinomycetes bacterium
GTGGGGGACCAGCTGGAGATTTATATGTTGAAATTATTGAGAAAGAACATGAATTCTTAGTTAGAGATGGCGATGATTTGCACATTGCGCTCACGATTCCTTTTACGGCAGCCGCTCTCGGAACTCAAACTTTAATTAAAACTTTAGATGGAGCAACAAAATTAGAAATTAAACCGGGTACCCAAAGTGGCTCCGAAATTAAATTGAAAAATCTCGGAATTAACCATTTACGAGGACACGGCCGAGGCGACCTAATTATTCATGTCGAAGTCGTTACTCCCACAAAATTAAGTAAAGAGGAGATTTCACTGCTCCAGCAAATTGCAAAAATTCGTGGCGATGACGGCGATAGTGCGAAAGTTTCCAATGACGGTTCCCTTTTAGGGAAATTACGGGGAGCTTTTAAATTTTAATGAATCTCTTTTACCTAAAAGAACTAGGTGCCAAAGTTGGCGACCTATTGAAAATTGGCGGTGATAATGCCCACCATATCGATCGAGTTCTTCGAATGGTTGCCGGTGATGCTCTAATCGTTTCGAACGGTCGCGGAGAATGGGCTGTTGGCAAAATAAGGAAGATAAGTAAAAAAAAGGTTGAAATTGAAGTTTCAGAAGTAGGTTTTGAGAATCAACTTGAAAATAGAATCACAGTTGCTCAAGCTTTAATTAAGTCAGATCGAGCGAAAGAAGCAATTGAATTGCTAACCGCAAGTGGCGTGGAAGAAATCATTCCATGGAAAGCTGTTCGGTCAATTGGTAAAGATTCCAGTAAATGGAAAATTACAAGCGTTGAATCTGGAAAGCAAGCACGGCGTTTTTGGTTACCAGAAATAGCGGAAGACCACGATTTCAAAGAATTGATATCAGCTGCCAAAAATTTCGATCAAATCTTGATTTGTCACGAAGCAGCTTCCGATCCAATTTCAAAAGTTGTTAAGAAATCAAATAAGACTTTAATTGTGATTGGTCCAGAAGGAGGCCTTACGGAAACTGAAATCGCGGAATTAACTGCAATTAATGGCAAATTGGTCAGATTAGGGCGTCCAATATTACGATCAGCACATGCTGGAATTGCCGCTGTATCGGCGGCATCTGCCTTGATGGGAAATTGGTAATGACCACCGAATGTATTTTTTGCAAAATAATTGATGGAGAAATTCCTTCTGAATTAATTTATAAAGACGATAACGTGATTGCTTTCAAAGATTTGAATCCACAAGCGCCAACACATTTATTGTTTGTTCCCACAATTCATGTTGAAAATGCAGCTGAACTTGCCAAAATTTCTCCAGTATTTCTTGGTGCACTTTTTAAAGCAGTTGGGAAAGTTGCCCAAGATCGCGTGATAACGGATTACCGAACCGTTTTTAATACTGGCGCTGGGGCCGGTCAGAGCGTTTTCCATGCTCATTTACATCTTCTTAGTGGTCGTGAATTTGATTGGCCGCCGGGTTAATTAAAAGCATTAGACTTATCAGCACATGGATAGAACTTTAATTACGGTTCCGACCGCCATCCCTATGGTCGCATTAATGGGACCAACTGATTCAAATTTACGTGTTATCGAGACCGCATTTCAAAACGTTTCAATGACTGTGCGTGGAAATGAAGTTGCCCTACGTGGAGATTTAGAAGAATGTGCCAAAGTTGAAACTTTGATTTCAGAACTATTGGTTGTAATTCGAAGTGGTCAAGAAATAAATCAAGATGTAATCAAGCGATCTATATCTATGTTGAATCCAGATCCGCAGAAGCATCCAGCCGAGGTTCTTTCTTTAAATATTTTGAGTAATCGTGGGCGAACAATTAGGCCCAAGACGGCAAATCAAAAACATTACGTTGAAGCAATTGGTGAAAACACGATTACATTCGGGATTGGCCCTGCCGGAACTGGTAAAACTTATTTAGCCATGGCAAAGGCAGTCGCTGCCTTGCAAGCAAAAGAGGTAAATCGAATTATTTTGACTCGGCCGGCAGTCGAAGCGGGAGAACATCTGGGATTTTTGCCGGGCACTTTAAGTGAAAAAATCGATCCTTACTTAAGGCCGCTATTTGATGCGCTGCATGACATGTTGGATCAAGATGCGATACCGCGGTTGATGCAAGGCGGGGTAATCGAAGTTGCACCTTTGGCGTATATGCGCGGTCGTACTCTAAATGATGCCTTCGTAATTTTGGACGAAGCGCAGAATACAACGCCAGAGCAGATGAAAATGTTTTTAACTAGATTGGGTTTCGGATCAAAAATGGTAATTACCGGAGATGTAACTCAAATTGACTTACCAAATGGTCAAAAATCAGGGCTACGAATCGTGCGCGAAATTTTAGATGGAATTGACGATATTGCATTTATTGAGTTGTCAGCTGAAGATGTTGTCCGCCATAGATTGATAAGTGAAATCGTTTCCGCTTATGCAGCGCATGACGAAAAAAGAAATCACGCAATTTCACAAACGCGTCAAATTCGCAATTAATCGACTGAAATGATTGAAGTTATAAATAAATCTGGCATTAGCTGCCCTGAAGTCGAAATTAAGAAATTGCTCAGTTTTTCAATCAGCGAATTGGGTCTTGCGCCAGAGTGTGAACTTACCTTGACCTTCATCGATGATGCTGAAATGGAAAAACTTCATATCCAATGGATGAATTTACCTGGATCAACAGATGTAATGAGTTTTCCCATGGATGAATTAAAGCCCAATGATCAAACTCCGGGAATACTCGGAGATATAGTAATTTCACCGCGATATGCTGAATTAAATGCAAAAAAGGCGGGACACTCCACAGAGCATGAAATAAAAATTTTGGCAGCTCATGGATTACTTCACTTACTAGGTTATGACCATCAAGAAATTGAAGCGGAAAAAATTATGTTTGCTTTGCAAGAAGACTTGGTAAAACGCTATGAATAAAGTTTTAGCAAATTTTCTTAATTTAATTACACCCGGTCGTCGTTTTAAACTGGATCAATTGAATTTAAAGATGATAATTGATGAAGCTTTTGGCCAGGGTGTAATTCATGAAACTGAACAGGAAATGCTTCACTCAGTAATTCAATTAGGCGATACTCTAGTCAGAGAATTGATGGTCCCGCGAACCGAAATGGTTTGGATGGAATCAGATAAAACATTACGGCAAGCGCTATCTCTTGCACTGAGATCGGGTTATTCTCGAATTCCAGTGATTGGCGAGACTCTTGATGAGATCAAGGGAATTGCTTATATAAAAGATTTGGCGAAGCGTGCCCATGATCATCACAGCGCTGAAACCACTGAGATGGTCAGTCAACATATGCGCCCGGTGGTCTTTGTGCCGGAGATCAAGATGGCATCAGATCTGTTAAAAGAAATGCAGCGCGGTCAAATTCACATGGCAATTGTTGTTGATGAATATGGTGGAACTGCCGGTTTGATCACCATTGAAGATATCATTGAAGAAATTGTTGGTGAAATAGGCGATGAATATGATGAAGACCAAGAACAATTCGAATGGTTAAGTGAAAACAAGGTAAGAGTCCAAGCAACAATTCACTTAGAAGATTTAGTTAAAGAGTTAGATGCCGAAATTGATTTAGCAATTTATCAAGGCGTTGACACAATTGGTGGCGCTATGGCAAAGGTACTCGGGCGGGTGCCAATTCCTGGTTCACATTTTATGTTTGGTGTGTGGA
>CAYFKK010000078.1:0-3625 GCA_964343655.1 uncultured Actinomycetes bacterium
AATAAATTGTTAACCGCCAATGTAGATGGAGCCGATACCCTTAGCCTATGAGCGGCCTAAGCAGAGTATTTCTAGCGCGCTTAGCAGGAACCGCGGTCTTCGACCCAAATGGTGATCTTGTTGGCAAAGTGCGCGATGCTGTGGCGACCCTTCGTTCCAATAACCAACCACCACGAATTCTTGGACTACTTGTTGAAGTTCCAATGCGTCGTCGAGTTTTTGTACCAATTACCCGAGTAACTTCCATTGAAACTGGCGCTGTTGTAATTACTGGACTTTTAAATATGCGTCGGTTTGAAGCTCGCACTGGTGAATTACTTGTGCTTGGTGAAATGTTAGATCGGAAAGTTCAACTTGCAGAAAATAGCGAGCAAGTAGTTGTTGAAGATTTAGGAATGGAACAAACACGTAGCGGCGATTGGCTGATCAACCGAGTTCACGTGATGCGCAAAGGTCGTGGGCTACGTCGCCGAGGTGAAACCTTTACTGCGGCATGGGAAGAAATTTCGGGATTAACTGGCACTGAACATAATCAAGGGGTCACAAACTTACTTTCAACATTAAGCACATTACGAGCCGCCGACTTAGCATCTGTGATGCAGGATTTGGCTTTAAAGCGTCGCGTAGAAGTCGCGCTGGCACTAACAGACGAACGCTTAGCGGATGTTTTAGAAGAGATGGAAGAAAGTGATCGTGTCGAACTGTTAGCTGAGCTAGAGGGCGAGCGCGCGGCGGATGTTGTTGCTGAAATGGATCCAGATGATGCCGCCGACTTACTTCGAGAAATTGGCGACGAGCGCGCTAAAAAATTAATTGAATTAATGGAACCCGAAGATGCTGAAGATGTGCTTCGTTTAATGACATATGAAGACTATTCCGCAGGTGGCATGATGACAACTGAACCAGTGGTTCTAACTGCTGATGGAACAGTTGCAGAAGCATTAGCAGCAGTTAGGGCAAGTGAAGTTTCGCCGGCGTTGGCTTCACAAGTTTACGTTTGCCGCGCTCCACTTGAAACGCCAACTGGAAAATTTATCGGGATTGTTCATTACCAAAGATTGTTACGCGAAGCTCCTTCGACACTTCTAGGTTCGATAGTTGATACTGAAACCCAAGGTATAAATCCAGACGCGCAACTCAATCAAGTTTCGTCATACTTAGCTAGTTACAACTTGTTGTCAGTACCGGTAGTGGATGCAAACGAACGACTACTAGGTGCAGTTACGGTTGATGACGTACTAGATCACCTGTTGCCGGAAGATTGGCGCCACAGTCGCCATGACCAAAATGATCCGAATCGAATGGAGGGATAGTTATGGCGCGAAATTATGGTTTGGAAACTCCACGCGAAGCTGGTCGCTCACTTCGTCCTAATTACGATCCAGAAGCATTTGGTCGACTATCGGAAAAATTTGCTCGCTTTTTAGGCACTGCAAAATTCTTAGTCTACATGACAGTTTTCGTGGCATTTTGGACTCTTTGGAATTCATTGGCACCACAAAATTGGCGCTTTGATGAATATCCATTTATTTTCTTAACGCTGATACTTTCACTGCAAGCTTCTTATGCTGCGCCATTGATTCTCTTGGCCCAAAACCGTCAAGCAGATCGAGATCGAATTCAGTTCAACGAAGACCGAGCCCGTAATGAACGCTCCATGGCTGACACCGAATATTTGACGCGCGAGATTGCCTCACTTCGAATTGCAATTGGTGAAGTTGCGACCCGTGATTTCTTAAGAAGTGAATTAGCCGAGAGTTTAGAAGAGCTGTTAAAAGAATTACGTGCTAAGCCCGAGTCGGACGCCAAGTAAAGATTTCTTCCTCGCTGTAATTTTATCCGCAACTCGCGAAATCGCCTTCGCAGCATTTGATTCTGAATTTGAAACTACGATCGGTTTTGAATCGTCGCCACCTTCACGAAGTTTTGGATCAAATGGAATTTTTCCAAGAAGGGGCACCTCCTCGCCAATTAATTTTGTTAAACGGTTAGCAGTTTCTTCGCCGCCACCTTCACCAAAAAGCGAAATCGGTTCGCCACATTTTGGGCATGGGAAATCTGACATGTTTTCAATAACACCAATTACCGGTTGTTTCATTTGGTAAGCAATTCGACCAGTACGTTCTGCAACTTCGGCGGCAGCAATTTGTGGCGTTGTTACAACCAACATTTCAGAATTAGGAATAAGTTGCCCAAGCGAGATAGCTAAATCTCCAGTTCCGGGTGGTAAATCTATAAACAAGAAATCCAAATCTCCCCAATAAGCATCGGTTAATAGCTGTTGAAGAACGCGATGCAATAACGGTCCCCGATATGCAACTGCGTCGGAGCGATCAGGTTTGAACATTTCCATTGAGACTGTTTTTATTCCGTAACCTTCGAGTGGAATAAACAACTGATCAATAGCGGTCGGCCGCTGACCAATTAAACCTAGTAATCTTGGGATTGAGTGGCCGTATACATCGCCATCTAATATTCCAACACGTAAACCTTTCGCTGCAACCGCAAGCGCCAAATTAACAGTGAGTGATGATTTTCCGACGCCACCTTTACCGGAGGAAACACCAATAACTCTTGTTAAAGAATCTGGCCTAGCAAAAGGTATTTCTGGATCTCGCCCGCCACGAACAATCTCTTTAACGCGATTACGCTGTGATTCATTCATTACTCCAAAGGTCAATTCAATTTTTGCAACTTCGGCAAGCTCACGTAGTGCGCCTTCGATATCAGCGCGAAGTCGATCTTGCATCGGGCAAGTTGCGATTGTAAGTAAGACTTTTACCTTTGCCGTATCGCCAAAAATTTCGGCAGACTCAACCATCTCTAATTCGGTAATTGGGCGGCGCAATTCAGGGTCAATAACTTTCGAAAGTTTTTCCACTAATTTACTCATATATTTTTACAACAAGTCTGGGTCAATTTTTGGTTTTACTTTAGGGCGATCTAATTCATCCATTGCTTCATTTAGTTGACGTTTAATAAAATTTTTTGGATGCAAATCAGTCGGTTGCAAATCTTCAAATCCGGGGCCTAAATTGTTTTTAATTTCAGAAGTTGTATTTTGAGCAAAATACTTGACTTTTCGAATTATCTTCGCAGCTTCAATGGCCAAATTTGGTAAGCGATCAGGCCCAACCAAAATGAGTGCCAAAATGGCTAACCCGATGAATTCACCGGCGCCAACATCGAAAAACATATAAGTACTTTACAGCTTTGTCGCAGCCAAGACACCATCGCCAATTGGATTTAGGGTAATTGACCAAATTTCAGAATTCATTCTCAATGATTTTCCGGCATCACGGAGCGCTACGCTTTTTTCATCGCGCTGTGCCGGATCGCTAACTTTTCCGCCGCCAAAATATCGATCAATTGCTAATACGCCACCTGTGCGCAAAATCCGATGAGTTTCGTCAATTAAATCAAGAATATCTTCGGAATTACTTCTGACAACAACTAAATCATAAGCGCGATCCGCTAACTTGCGCATAACTTCTAATGGAGAGTTTGTGATTAACCGGTAATTGGAAGGAGAAATATCAGCATCCAACATCGCTTCTTTAGCAATTTGAGTGTGTTGGATTTCTTCGTCAATAGTGGTGATCACTCCGGAATTAATCATTCCTTT
>CAYFKK010000079.1:0-3566 GCA_964343655.1 uncultured Actinomycetes bacterium
TCTAGCCACTCTTCATCAACGAGCTTGAGCGAAGTATCTGCCATTTTCCGCAGTCACTAAAATATTAGTTTCAAAAACTTTCGACAAATTTTCAGATGTAACTACCTCAGATATCGGACCGAGTGCTGCTACTTGACCATTTTTAAGAAGAAGTGCGTGAGTAGTGCCGACGGGGATTTCTTCAATATGGTGCGTAACCGTAACGGTAACTGGAGCCGCCGGATCGGTGGCAAAATTTGCGAACCGAGTCAATAGATCTTCGCGCCCGCCTAAATCTAAGCCTGCAGTTGGTTCATCTAATAGAAGTAACTCCGGATCTATCATTAGCGATCTTGCGATCTGAACTCTTTTGCGTTCACCCTCGCTGAGCGTGCCAAAATCTCGGTCACCTAGATCACGCACACCGAATGTTGTTAATAACGCGATAGCGCGCGATTCATCCCAGAGATCATAGGCTTCATTCCATCTTCCTAAGATGCCATACGCCGATGTCAAAACTACATCTTTCACCTTTTCATCGTAAGGAATTTGTTCCGCTTTCATTGCTGCACATAAACCAATCCGAGTTCGTAATTCGAAAATATCTACTCGACCTAATTCCTTGTCCAATATTTGGATTGTTCCAGAAGTAGGAAAGATTTCTGTCGAAAGAAGTTTTAATAAAGTTGATTTACCGGCACCGTTTGGTCCCAAAATTACCCAACGTTGCCCATCATTTATTTCGAATGAAATTGGTCCGAGAATAATTCGATTTGCCCGCATAACTGATGCGTTCTTAATCGATGCCACCAATCTCATAGGCTCTGACCATATAAGTAAATTGTCGATGCCCCGCTCATTTAGTGCGCTAACCTTGGATTTATGGCTCCAAATACGCATACCGGATTAATCCTGGTCACAGGAGTCGATAGACCAGGGATCGCGAAATCGATTTTTGAGGTTTTGGCACCATTTTCGATTGAGATTATGGATATCGAACAATTGGTAATTAGAGATCGACTGATCTTAACAGTATTGATCAAGTCAGATCCAGCCCACTCTGGCGCCATTGAATCTGATTTAGTTAACTTTGCCAATAAAAATGATATAGATATTGCCGCTGATTTTTCCAGTATTCATCCAGAAAAAATGCAAAATGAAAATCTGAAAAAAGTATTGATTTTGAGTGAAAACTTAAAACCAAATGCTTTTTCTAAGATTGTTTCAGCTATAAATGGAAACGTTGAGCGGATTAATCGAATTAAATCTTCACCGTTAACAATCATCGAAATTGCTTATAAAGGCACCTTCGAAAGACTTCCAATTCAAGCAGATGCTGATGCGCTTGCCCTCCCTGAAAATTTTGGAAACCATGCTCGAAAGTTAGTCGTCTTGGATGTGGACTCAACTTTAATTGAACAAGAAGCAATTGAATTATTGGCCGTTCATGCTGGTGTTGGGGATAAAGTAAAGGAAATCACGGCTCGAGCAATGAATGGCGAATTGGATTTTGCCCAAAGCTTGACCGAACGAGTATCACTTTTGGCCGGATTGCCAGAAGAAGTAATTAGCACAGTGCGTGGCGAAATTACGCTCTCACCTGGGGCGGAAAACTTAATTTCTAAACTTATTGAACGCGGACATGGTGTTGGCGTTGTATCTGGTGGTTTTATCGAAATTATCAAACCATTGATTGACGATCTCAAAATAAAGCATTACCGAGCAAACTCTCTTGAAATAGAAAATGGAAAACTAACGGGCAAAATTAATGGACCGATAATTGATCGGACAGCAAAGGCCAATTCACTTAAAGATTTCGCCCAGATTGAAGCGATACCACTAGATGCCACAATTGCTGTCGGCGATGGCGCTAATGATTTAGAAATGATTGAAACAGCTGGGTACGGAATTGCCTACCGGGCAAAGCCCAAAGTCCAGGAGCGAGCCGATGGCGTTATGAATACTAGGTATCTCGATTCAATTCTCTATCTAATCTAATTATTACAATCGACACGCGTGAATATCTGTTACCAATATTCCTCGGGCACCGATATTCCATAAATCATCCATAACTTTGTTCACATCTTTGCGCAAAACCATCGCTCTAACTGCTACCCAATCAGCTTTGGCTAGTGGCGAAATAGTTGGCGACTCCAGTCCTGGAGTTACCGCACAAGCATCCTCAAGATTTGATTTCGTTATATCGTAATCAACTAATACATATTGACGAGCAATTACAACGCCACCAAGTCGCCGCTTCAAAATTTCAAAAGAAGGGCTAACTATTGAACCTTTACGGCAAATCAAGATTGCCTCGCTACGAAGAATCGGTTCACCAAAAATTTTCAAGCCAGCCTGACGAAGAGTATTTCCAGTTGAAACGACATCAGCAATTAAGTCTGCGACCCCTAAACGAACACTGGTTTCTACCGCCCCATCTAACCTGACAACATCAGCGTTAATCTGACGTCTAGCAAGATAATTGTTAACTAACCCAGGATATGCAGTGGCAATTCTTTTACCTGATAAATCTGATTCTGAGTAATTCTTTTGATCGCTACCGGCAAAACGAAAAGTTGAACTGCCAAAATTTAAAGCGAGAACTTCTTCCGCATTCGCGCCAGAATCTATTAATAAATCTCGACCGGTTATTCCTGCCGTCAATTCACCATTCCCAACATATATAGCGATGTCGCGAGGCCTTAGATAATAAAACTCGACATCATTTTCTGGATCAACCAATATCAAATCACGCGAATCTGACCGCTGCCGATAACCAGCTTCTTTCAAAATTGAAATGGAACTTTCGGCAAGAGATCCCTTATTTGGAACCGCAATTTTCATCATAGCTCCTTGTAAATCTCTTCAAGTTTGATACCGCGAGCAAGTGCCAAAACCTGTAGGTGATAAATTAATTGACTAATTTCTAACGCTAACTGTTCTTTACTTTGATATTCTGCTGCAATCCAAACCTCACCAGCTTCCTCCATAATCTTTTTTCCGATTTCATGGACACCAGAAGCAAGCAATTTTACGGTGGTGGAACTTGGATCTTGATTTACCGCCTTCAGGGATAGTTCAAGCCAAAGTTCATCAAAATTTTTCACATGGATATTTTAATGACTAGATGGAAACTGCGGTGGCTAATTTTCTAAGTCGCTCAACCATCTGAGCTGGATTTGGGTCTCGATAAACGGCGGACCCTGCAACAAATGTATCCGCCCCAGCGGCACGAGCCATTTCGATTGTTTCTAGAGAAATCCCGCCATCAACTTGCAACCAAATCTTGTCAGATCCAATTAATTCCCTAGCTCTTCGAACTTTTGGCATCATGTCAGCCATAAAACTTTGCCCACCAGCTCCTGGTTCGACTGTCATAATTAAAATCATGTCAATATCCGCAAGAAATCCGGAAATAACATCAATATCAGTAGCTGGCTTTAAACCAATTGAAGATCTAGCTCCAGTCTTTCTAATATCCCGCAGGATTTGTTGGGGCTTACGAGCTGCTTCAAAATGAAAAGTAACGCTAAAACAACCAATTTCACCGTATTTTGGCGCATCAAGATCAGGATTTGCAATCATTA
>CAYFKK010000080.1:0-3554 GCA_964343655.1 uncultured Actinomycetes bacterium
ATTGTTGCTGCTGTTGCGCTAATGCTGGATTACATCGTGACCTTGGCAGTTCAATCAGCTGCCGGAGTTGCAGCAATTATTTCGACCTTTCCATCGCTGTTACCTTGGAAAGTTGAAATGTCATTAGCCGTGATTGTGCTTTTGACTTACGGCAATCTACGTGGCGTAAAAGAAGCTGGAAAAGCATTCGCACTTCCTACTTATATCTTTTTAGTAGCCATGATCATCACCTTTACAACAGGATTGTGGAAATATTTCAATGGCAATTTGGTGATGCTTGATACCAATCAACCTGGCGCTATTTCTATTGGGACGGAACAAGGTTTATTAACTTTTGCTTCAATTTTTATTCTGCTTAGAGCGTTCGCAAATGGTGGTTCATCTCTTACTGGACTTGAAGCAATTAGCG
Source organism: uncultured Actinomycetes bacterium (assembly GCA_964343655.1). Taxonomy (GTDB): domain Bacteria; phylum Actinomycetota; class Actinomycetes; order Nanopelagicales; family Nanopelagicaceae; genus ZLKRG08. Next base: position 410 of record CAYFKK010000080.1, read on the forward strand.
ATGGCGTGGCGCTTTTCGAAGTTCCAGAACATAAAAATGCCCGGCGCACTTTGGTAATCATGAGTGCCATTCTGGGCACGCTTGTTCTTGGTGTCTCGTGGTTTGCTTACAAAATTCATGCGATTCCTTATGAAAGTGGCACCCCTACAGTTATTTCACAAATCGCAAAAGTTTCGCTAGGCGAAGGTGCCACTGGCCAAATTCTCTTTATCTTTGTTCAGTTTGCGACAACTTTAATTTTATTTGCCGGCGCAAATACAACATTTAGCGCCTTCCCGATATTGTGTAATTTCGTAGCAACCGATGGCTTCCTGCCTAAACAATTAACTAAACGAGGCCATCGATTAACTTTTTCAAACGGAATTATTTTCTTAGCAGTAGCAGCTGCAATTTTCATTGTTACAACCGGTGCCTCAGTTGAACACTTGGTGGCGTTCTACGCCCTTGGCGTATTTACCGGCTTTACGTTGGCCGGTTACGGCATGACCCGTCACGCACTGCGCAACCGACCAAATAATTGGCGATTAAAGGTATTTATCAATTCCTTGGCTGGAACCGTTTCAATTTTGGTCGTCATTATTTTCGCAATTGTGAAATTTACCGAAGGCGCTTGGATTATTTTGTTAATCGCTATCGTCGGAATCCTTTCGCTACTTCGACTTAATCGCCTTTATGTCCGCGAACAAGAGGTTTTGGCACTTGATCGCGAACGCCAGCGAGCAACCTCAATTACTCGTCATGACGTAACGGTTCTGGTTGATTCAGTGGATGTGGCTACAGTTGGCGCAGTTCGATACGCCCGTAGTTTGAATCCGCATACTTTGAATGCAGTTCACTTTGTGATTGACGATCGTCGCGCCGATGCGATTAAGAAAGCCTGGGCAAATACCCCAGCGCTAGATGACATCACTTTGGAATTAATCGATTGTCCAGATCGCCGATTAGCAAATGCGGCAATGGATTACGCCATCCGAGCTACACAAGATGGCGATCATGAATTAACGCTGCTGCTACCACGCCGCGCTTACAGCCGAGTTCTTGGCAAATTGCTACACGATCAAACTGCGGAAGAAATTGCGCGCCCAATTTCGCAACTACCACGCGTGGTTGCAACCATCGTGCCATTTGATGTTGCTAAATTATTAGAAGGTGGCCCAATTGAAATTCACAGTAAAGAAAATCAAACTGTTCCGGTAACGCGCGCCGCACCTAGCAAAATGATTCCGCCGGAAAATTTCGAGCCAATTAGCCATTACTCCGAAAATGTAATCAAAATCGGCGAAATCAAATGGCGCAAGCGCGCACATGTTCAGGGACGGGTAACTGCCATTCGCACAGCGCCAACAGGTTCGGCGCCAACAGTAGAAGTTGAGATGTGGGATGAAACTGGCGGCGTTACTTTGCAATTCTTAGGACGCCGAAATATTGCTGGCCTTGATGTTGGTTCGCAGCTTCGCGCCGAAGGAATGGTTGGCGAAACTGATGGATTGTTAACAATTCTTAATCCATCTTACGAATTACTTCATTAAGAAATAATTTTTACTGGCGGTGGCGGTGGGATTTGAACCCACGGATGAGTTTCCCCATCACACGCTTTCGAGGCGTGCTCTTTAGGCCGCTCAGACACGCCACCGTGAATTATTTTAATCGCGTTTAGCTGCGAAGAAATCCTTCAATAATTGCGCGCACTCTTCTTCCATAACTCCGCCAACGACCTCAGGTTTATGTAACTGGCGTGGATCGCGTAATAAATCCCATTGCGAACCAACTGCGCCAGCTTTTTCATCCCAAGCACCAAAGACAACTTTTTTCATTCGCGCTTGTGCAATTGCACCCGCACACATTCCACACGGTTCTAACGTGACAACCAATGTGCACTCTTCTAACCGCCACGAGCCCATCGCTGATGAAGCGCGTTTAATCGCAATAATTTCGGCGTGCGCCGTTGCATCTTTTAAAAGTTCGCGTTGATTAGCGCCGGTTGCGATCAAATCGCCACGGCCATTTAAAACAATAGCGCCAATTGGAACATCGCCACCCGCAACGGCGGCAGCGCGAGCTAAATCAATTGCTTTACTCATCGCTTCTTCGTATTTCATTCCACTAAGGTATGCGATATGAAGGTTCATGTCGCTGACCACCCACTGATTACCCACAAATTAACGGTTCTTCGTGATGAAAAAACCGATTCGCCAACATTTCGCCATTTAGTTGAAGAGCTGGTAACGCTTCTTGCTTACGAAGCAACGCGTGATGTGAAAATGGAATCAGTCGAGATCAAAACTCCAGTTGCACCCATGACCGGAACAAAAATGGCAAAACCAAAACCAATTGTGGTGCCAATTCTTCGCGCCGGGCTTGGCATGCTAGAAGGCATGACGCGATTGATCCCAAATGCGGAAGTTGGATTTTTGGGAATGGTGCGTGATGAAAAAACATTGCAACCTAGTACCTATGCCAATCGTTTGCCAGAAAATTTATCTGGTCGTCAATGCTTTGTGTTAGATCCGATGTTGGCAACCGGCGGAACCTTGGTGATGGCAATTCAATATTTAATTGATCGCGGCGCAACTGATGTCACTGCAATTTGCATCTTGGCTGCTCCCGAAGGAATCGCCGCACTTGAAGAAGCATTTGCAAATGTTAAAACGCCAATTCGAGTTGTCACTGGCGCACTTGATCAGAAATTAAACGAGCACGGATATATCGTTCCGGGACTTGGTGATGCCGGCGATCGACTATACGGAGTCGTTTAATTGCTCCGTGCTGCATTTGACGCGCAATTAACTACCTTTGCGCCGCTGTTTTTTTATGTAATTATCTTTGCAATTATTTTTATCGAGACTGGTGTGGTCTTAGCTTTTTTCTTGCCAGGTGATTCAATTTTATTTAGCGCTGGATTAGTTGCGGCAAGTAATAAAAATATCGATGTTGCGCTGTTATGTGTTTTAGTTTTTTTGGCTGCCTTTTTAGGCGACCAAACTGGTTTTGCAATTGGCCGAAAAATTGGCCGACCTTATTTAGATAAACGCGAATCACCGCGTATTAAACAAATGGTGCTGCGAGCAGAACGGTTTTATGAAGGATCTGGTTTCTGGGCAGTTGTGGCGGCTCGATATTTTCCGTGGGTGCGATCATTCGTGCC
>CAYFKK010000081.1:0-3471 GCA_964343655.1 uncultured Actinomycetes bacterium
GGCGCACTTTGAAGTAGAACAGACCGCTAAGTTCGCGGATTTTCATTACCAAACCACTTAAAATCGTCGATTATGGCGGATTTAACCGGAGAGCTAATCGATGGCCGCTACGAGTTAATAAAAATAATAGCAAATGGTGGCATGGGCACTATTTATGAAGCCTTAGACACTCGATTGGATCGCAAAGTTGCCGTGAAAATCATGCATGCGCATTTGGCACAGGACGAACAATTCATAACAAGATTTATTAGAGAAGCAAAAGCTGCGGCATCTATCTCTCATCCAAATGTTGTTGCAGTTCAGGACCAAGGTTGGAATCAAAGTGGCATTCCGGCAGTCTTCTTAGTTATGGAATTAATTGAAGGCAGCACGCTTCGTGACTTTCTTTCTGAACGTGGCAAATTTTCAGTTACGGAAACCATCAATTATTTGGTTCCAATTCTAGGTGCCCTTTCTGCGGCTCACGAGGTAGGAATCGTTCATCGCGATATGAAGCCAGAAAATGTAATGATTTCAAAAGATGGTCGAATCAAAATTGCTGACTTTGGGCTAGCAAGGTCTAGCACCTTGGGAAATACCATGACTGCCGAAGCGAGCGTGATTCTTGGTTCGGTTTCCTATCTATCTCCAGAGCAAGTTCAGCGCGGAATCGCAGATCCAAGAAGTGATGTTTACTCCGTTGGCATTATGGCATTTGAAATGCTTACTGGAGAAAGGCCATTTGTCAGTGATTCACCAATCCAAATTGCTTACATGCATGTCAATGAAGATATCCCACGGATTAGCAGCAAAGGCATAAAACTTCCAAGTGAATTAGACGACCTACTTGCGCTGGCAACAAATCGGGATCCTGATAAACGCCCTGGTTCCGCTGCCGAATTTTTAGATGCCTTACGCAATATTCAAATCAAACTTGACCCAAAACGTCAACAGATGAGTTTGGAATTGGATTTACCGCCAAGACAAGAAGAGATTAAAAAAAGTAAAAATAAGATCAAACCGGTCAAAGAACCTAGTCAGCAGATAACTGCTGGTACAAAACGAAAACTGAGCAAGCGAGTGAGACGTAATCGTTATATTGCTACGGTCTTAGCTTTAGTTATTCCGCTTTCAATCTGGTTTGTGGTTATTGGTCCGGGTGCCAAAGTTATGGTGCCATCTGTAGTTGGCGCAAATCAAACAAGTTCAATTGAAAAATTAACAAAATTGGGATTACGAGTGCGCACAACCGAAGTCTTTAGCGAAGATTTATCTGCTGGCTTGATAATTAAATCTGATCCAGAAGGTGGTCGCAAAATTGGTGAAGGCGGCACCGTAAATCTCGTTGTTTCTAAAGGGCCGGAACGCTATTTGTTGCCTGCTGTTGAGGGATTGACTATTGCCGCAGCAACCGAGCTTTATGACAAATTACCATTACCAAAACCAGTTGTGATTGAAGAGTTCAGTATGAAAATCCCTAAAGACATAATCATTTCCTCTTCCCCGAAATCTGGAACCAAAGTTCGCCGCGACCAACAAGTTACTATTTCAGTTAGCAAAGGTGTCGAGCAGATTGCACTCAATTCCTATGTGGGTAAACAGGGCGATGAAGCTTTAAATTCATTGGTCGAAGCAGGTTTCAAAGTTCTACCAACATATGCCTTTAGCGAGACAGTTCCGGCTGGTGCGGTAATTTCGCAAGATCCCAATACATCGGGTCCTTTGCCTAAAGCAAGCAAGATTTCGATCGTGATTTCGAAAGGTTCGGAATATGTTTTTGTGCCAAATGTATTTTCATTGACTGAGTCGAAAGCAACAGGAATCTTGAAAGATTTGGGCTTAAAAGTTTCAATAAAACGGATGGGAACAAAGAAGGTTAAAAACGTGACAGCAGTATCGCCAAATATTGGATCGCGAGTTAAGCGTGGCAGCACAGTTACGATTCAAGTAGGGTGAGCGCCATGGCCACAAAGCCGCGCATTGGTGCACACACCCCAACTTCTGGCGGGATGGCAAAACGATCTCTAGGTTATGCCGAAACTATTAAAGCGGAAGTAATTCAAGTCTTTGCTTCAAATCCACGAGGTTGGGCAATGCCAGAACCAAATAAAGAAGCAGATAAAATTTTTCGAGATAAAGCTGCCGAAATGGACATTACAACCTATGTCCACGCACCATTTTTAATTAATTTAGGTTCCCCAACCGTTGGAACTTATGAAAATTCGCTGGCTTCAACTTCTTACTCTTTGAAGCGCGGTCGCGATATTGGCGCGCTTGGCGTTGTGATTCACACTGGATCCGCAGTTGACGAAGCGCATGTACCCAATGCTTGGAAACAAATCAAAGAAGGCGTGATGCCTATTTTAGAAAAATTGCCAGACGATGGCCCGAATCTTTTGCTAGAACCGACAGCCGGCCAAGGGCAATCCTTGGTTAAAAAATTAGATGATTTGATTCATTACTTAGAGGCGCTTGAATTTCATCCAAAAGTTGGCATTTGTTTAGATACCTGCCATGTTTTTGCCGCCGGTCATGACATTTCCAAAAAAGGTGGCATGAAAGAAACCTTGGACTTACTAATAAAAATTGCCGGCGCAGAACGATTTCAATTAATTCATGCAAACGATTCGATGGACGTTTGTGGTGCGCTAAAGGATCGCCATCAAAATCTTGGTGATGGCTATATTGGAATTGATCCGTTTAAGGAACTTTTTGCGCACCCAGCAGTTGCAAACGCACCATTGATTTTGGAAACTCCTGGCGAAGAGCCAGAACATGGCAAAGAGGTTGCGTTACTTAAGAAGTTACGCGGATGAAGGTTGAAACTAAACTTAGATTTGCACCACTTGCTTTAATTTCAGTTGCAGCAGCTTGGGGCTTCTCATTTGTAATAATGAAGGGTCCGATTTCTAGACAAGATGTAAACAGTTTCCTTGCGACAAGATTTTTACTTGCTGTAATTTTAATGGTGGCGGTAAAGCCAAGTGTTATAAAAAAGCTAAACAAGTCTCTAATTAAAGCGGGAATTTTGGCTGGATTTTTTCTCGGAACTGGTTATATCTTTCAAACTTTTGGTTTGAAATATGCCGGCGCTGCCGTAACCGGTTTTATTACTGGGTTATATGTAGTAACCACACCATTATTGGCTGCAATATTTTTGCGACACAAAATTAGATCATTTACTTGGTTATGTGTAGCTGTAGCAACCGTTGGGCTCGGAATCTTGTCGCTCAATGGCTGGTCAATTGGTTATGGCGAAGCACTAGTAACTGTAAGTGCAATTGTTTTCGGGGCGCACTTTGTCGTGTTGAGTCAAGTTAGTAAAAACTATGAAACTTATCCCCTAACTTTGGTGCAACTTGCGACTGTCTCTTTCATATGTTTTTTAATTTCATTTAAAGATGGTTATCAACTTCCGCCTGATAGCGGAGTTTGGAGTGCGGTGATTTTTACGGCTATATTTTCATCTGCGCTTGGTTTTATCCTGCAGAC
>CAYFKK010000082.1:0-601 GCA_964343655.1 uncultured Actinomycetes bacterium
AATGTTAGGTGTAGCTCAAAATCCATATTTTTCGCCAAGCGATCAGGCTATGTTAGAAGTCGCGCGCGAAATGGGCGTAGAAGAAACATTTCAATTAGCGCCACTCGGTATCTACTTTGGCAAAGAGAAAGTTGACCCTTACTTTGACGGCCTTGGGCCGATTAGAAGTGGCTGTACACAATGTGGCGCTTGCATGACAGGATGCCGTTTAAATGCCAAAAACACTTTAGTTAAGAACTATTTAGCACTTGCGGAAAAAATTGGCGTCGAAATTAGACCAATGAACACAGTAAATCAAATCGAGAACTTAAAAGGAAATTGGCTAGATATGGCAAGGGTTCTAATTCAATGGCGCTGCTTCAGACGATAATGACTGATGGAAATTCAAATCGATTTATTCAGATTTTTAAAACTTTAATCACCAAACCGTTAACTATTTTTCGTATTATGAATATCAGAAATTGGAGTGAGCGTTCCGTAATTGCGTTAATCATGCAAAATGTCGATAGCGCGATAACAACTGGCATGAAGCGCAGTATTTTTGGCTGGCGATTTACTTCGAAAAACAATGCTCAGAATCCAAATGCCACCTATATTCCTG
>CAYFKK010000082.1:622-3422 GCA_964343655.1 uncultured Actinomycetes bacterium
CTTTGTTGGCGGCTGCGTAATTGGAACAGATGAAAATTCTGGTGTTATAGATCCGTATCATCGTGTTTGGAATTACCCGACTCTTCACGTTGTTGACGGATCAGCAGTAACTGCAAATTTGGGAGTGAATCCATCTTTAACAATTACAGCCCAGGCAGAGCGAGCATTTTCGATGTGGCCGAATTTTGGAAATAAAGATCTGCGACCAAGCCAAGGTGAGCCTTATCAAAGGATTGCGCCGATTAAACCAACCAATCCATTATTTCCTAAATAGTTTGCCTAGGGACTTCCCTATTGCTTTGATGGCTGCCCAACAATTAACTAATTAGTTGTGGGCTTTGTTATAAGAATTCTGCCAAGCATTTTTCTGGGTTTAGCATTTTTTCTGGGAAATAATTTTTATATTGCCGCCGGTCTTGCTGTTTCATTGACCGCATTCACCGCAAAATTTAAGGCAGGTACTTTCTTCGCGCTAGCGGCAATCTTTTGGAGCACTGGCGTTGCGCTACTAAATTTGCCGGCAATTTCAAATCTTGGTTACCTTGTGTTTTATCCATTTTTGTTCATAGCTATCCCGAAATTGTTTCAAATTCATCGGGAAAGCAATTTAGTGAATTTGATTGATTCAGCAATACTTGTATTAGGAATTAGTACCTTGAGCGCGGGTTTGATAATCGACGAAAGTCAAAGTTTTTTTCAAATCGTATTTTTGATTGCTGACTTGATAATTCTAGTCTGGACATATTACTGCGCCGTTCGTAGACCGCTGACTATGAACAGTGCTTTGATTTCAATTGGTTGCTCAATTTTCACGGTTACAGATTTTCTTTTTTTGAATAATTTAGATTCGTATTACTTAGGTAGTTGGCTCGACTATGGTTGGTTGATCGGACTTATTTTAATTGCTGAAGCCCAATATCACCGTGGCATTAGTTCTGCACCATTTAATTCGCTACACCCGATTTATATTGGGTTGTCTATAATTTTAGCGATTGCCGTACTTGCGGTAATTACTATCACGCCAGAGACCATCTCAGGATATTTAATAATCCCGGCAATAATCATTTTACTGATTGGCTTTGCTCGAATGATGATCGCTTTGAAAAAATCTGAAAATTTGGCGGCCGAACAACAACTGGCTCGAATTGATGATCTAACTGGTTTACCCAATCGCCGGCGGTTTATTGCTGAATTAGATCACTTCAACAATGGTTCGCTGCTGTTATTGGATTTAGATGGCTTTAAACCAGTAAATGATCAATTCGGTCACGAAACTGGCGATCGCTTGCTACGCCAAATTTCATCAAGGTTTCGAAAGGCAATTCCCGACGATTCCCTTATCGCCAGATTAGGTGGTGATGAATTTGGTGTTCTCACCAAGGAAAATTATGAAGCAGCTCTCGAGCTTGCGATGGCGCTTCGTGCCACCTTGAGCTATCCATTCAACATCGATGGTCAGCAGATTTCAGTTGGCGTAAGCGTTGGATGTGTTTCAAATAACGGCGGCGCCGATCTCATGCGCCGAGCCGATACTGCGATGTATCAAGCCAAGCGGAGTGGAATTGGTGTGTGGGGCGAAGCAAAATAGGATTTGCCCGACTTTAAATCAACCTAGAAAGTCATGAACGGGGTCTAATTGTCCGAAAAATTCCAAGGTCGAATCCTTGTTTTAGGTGCAGGTTCAGTTTCGCAATGCACATTGCCACTACTAATAGAACATTTAGTTGATGCTAAACAAATTACGATCATGGATCCTCGTGACAATCGAAAACGCGTACAAACTTCGCTAGATAAAGGCGCTACCTATGTCCAGGAAGAAATTACAAAAGAGAATTTAGATTCAAAGTTAAGTAAGCACTTAAAAGCTGGCGACTTTCTTTTAGATTTGGCGTGGAACATTGATGCAAACGTGATTTTGCAGTGGTGTCACGATCACGATGTGATGTACCTAAATACTTCCGTTGAAGTTTGGAATCCGTATGAAGGTGGCCACTCAATTCCACCGCAAGATCGCACGCTCTATGTTCGACATATGCGGATGCGCGAAATGAAATCTAAATGGAAAAAGACTGGCCCAACGATGGTGGTCGAACATGGCGCCAATCCAGGATTAGTTTCCCATCTAGTTAAAAAAGCTCTTGTAGATATCGCAAATCGCGCGATTAAAGATGGAATTGCAACAAAGGAAGTTGAATCTGCACTTGCATCGGAAAACTATCCGGCATTAGCGCAAGCTTTAACCGTAAAAGTAATTCATATCGCCGAACGCGATACGCAAATCTCCGATAAACCAAAACAAGTAAATGAGTTTGTAAATACATGGTCGGTTGAAGGGTTTTATGAAGAAGGTGTAGCACCAGCTGAACTTGGTTGGGGTACTCACGAAAAGAAATTACCGGTAAATGCGTATACACATTCAGGTGGACCAAAGAATCAAATCTGTATTGCACAACCTGGCGCAAAACATGGGTTCGCTCTTGGGTGCCAAACTTTGAAATTACCGGAATGGTGATTCGCCACGGCGAAGCATTCACACTTTCTGATCACTTAACAGTTTGGGATGGCGACAAGGCGGTTTACCGTCCAACAGTTCATTATGCGTATTGCCCAACTGATGCCGCAATTGCTTCGATGCGCGAACTCGAAGGAATGCAATGGAATTTAACGCCAAACCAGCGAATCATGAATGACGAAATCATTTCTGGAGAAGATCGATTAGGTGTTTTATTAATGGGCCATCCATATAAATCATGGTGGACTGGATCGCTGTTAAGCATTCAAAATGCGAGAAAATTAATAC
>CAYFKK010000083.1:0-3409 GCA_964343655.1 uncultured Actinomycetes bacterium
GAATAAGTCCCTGGAGATTTTTCGGCGCCAACATGGGGTAGTGGGTAGCTCCAATCTCGTTCATTATTTAACGCTAAGAAGGAAATGCCAGTCGGCCCGCCCCAACTCTTTGCTTCAAAAGCGGCGCTGGCCCAATTCTTCGGTAATGAAACTCGGGCACCAGATGCCGTGGCATCACAGGCTAATAAACCCGTCACGATATTTTGATTTTGAATAATTCCAGTCTCCGGGTTTGCCACCTGGAAAGCGAAGACATCGCCATTTGGTTTTTGAGTTATCTGACCTTCACGATTAATTTCTAACGAAGTTGAATTAGGAAAAGATTTTCCGATCGCCATTACTTCGCGCCGATCTCTGACAGAGTGAGCGAACTTAGATTCCGGTTTTAAAAATCCCAAAATGGAAAATTGAATCGCAATTGAAACATCAGAATATGGAATTAAATTTGGAATCCCGAGAATTGATGAAATTTGATCGAGTGCGCTATCTCTAAGTGCCCGGGCTTTGGCTGCTAAGTGGGTTTGTTTATTCGGGTCAACCCAACCAGCTTGCCCAGTTTGCAGGGCGGTATTTATCGCAGATAAAACGGCAGGGGAGAGCGGGGCTTCACTATGAAAATTTCCTGTGACCGAACCCACGATAGGGAAGGTTACTCGCCGAATTAGTCTGTGCGCGAACCACCACTATTCTTAGCCATATGCGCAAGGGAAAGTTAGCGGTCGCCATCGCCGGATTGGCGCTAATACTTTCTGGTTGCAATGTATATGGATTTGAATCCGATTTATCTAGCGTAAATGAAGCTTCACATGGCTTATGGCGCGGGGCTTGGCTTGCGGCTGCAGTTGTTGGAATTTTCACTGCGATTTTAATTTTGTGGCCGGTTGTTTTTCATCGTCGCAAAGCCGGAGATCCGGAATATCCAAAACAATCGCAGTACAACATTCCAGTCGAAGTTGCCTACACCGTAATTCCGTTTTTAATTGTGGCGGTGCTCTTTGCATTTACTGCAAAGGCAGAAACAACAATTACCGCTAAGCAGCCGGACAAAGTGCAACACGAAATTACCGTTAATGCGATTCAGTGGTCGTGGCAATTCACCTATCCCGAAGCTGGGGCAGACGCAACTGTTACCGGCACACCAGCTCAAGCTCCTACACTCTATTTGCCACAAGGCGAACGGGTTCGCTTCACGATTACTGCTAACGACGTGGTCCACGGTTTTTGGATTCCAGCGTTTATGATTCAAATGCAGAATTTGCCAGGTGTGACAAACCATTTGGAATTTACGGCCAATAAGTTGGGCGAATACCCAGGGCGTTGCAATATTTTGTGCGGCCGAAGCCATTCCCAAATGCTTTTCAAAGTTAAAGTTGTAACTCCAGCGGAATACCAAAATTACTTAAACACTTTAAAGGTAGGCGCATAATGACAACCTATGCCAATCCACCGGTAATCGCTCCAAAGTATGAACCGCTGAAACCGACTAATAAGGGTCGGTTATTTGTAAAGTGGATTACCTCAACTGATCATAAAACCATCGGTTACATGTATTTAATTACCTCATTTGCATGGTTTTTAATTGGTGGCTTATTAGCAATGGCGTTGCGCGCAGAATTAGCTCGACCAGGTCTGCAATTTTTATCGAACGAGCAGTACAACCAAATTTTCACAATGCACGGAACCATCATGTTGCTCATGTTTGCAACACCGCTCTTTGTTGGGTTTGCTAACGTAATCATGCCGCTGCAAATTGGCGCAGCTGATGTGGCCTTCCCGCGTTTAAATATGTTGTCATTTTGGTTGTATTTTTTTGGTTCGGCGATGGCCGCATCTGGCTTTTTGACTCCAGGTGGCGCAGCATCATTTGGTTGGACCGTTTACGCTCCACTTTCTAGCACTACATATTCACCAGGAATCGGTGCCGATCTTTGGATTACTGGTTTGGCAATTGGTGGTGTTGGCACAATTTTGGGTGGCGTAAATTTCATCACCACAATTTTTACAATGCGCGCACCAGGTATGACGATGTTTCGCATGTCAATCTTTTCCTGGAACGTACTTCTTACTTCGATTTTGATTCTTCTTGCGTTCCCACCTTTGGCAGCTGCGCTACTTGGTTTGGAATCAGATCGCCAATTTGGATCGCATATTTTTGATCCGGCAAATGGCGGAGCGATGTTGTTTCAGCATCTCTTCTGGTTCTTTGGCCACCCAGAGGTTTACATTCTGGCGCTACCATTTTTTGGAATTGCGACTGAAATTTTGCCGGTATTTAGCCGCAAACCTGTCTTTGGCTACAAAGGATTAATAGCGGCGACGATTGCAATTTCAGCGCTGTCAGTTTCAGTTTGGGCGCACCATATGTTTGCAACTGGCCAAGTGCTTTTGCCATTCTTCTCATTTATGACATTTTTAATTGGCGTGCCAACCGGGGTTAAATTCTTCAACTGGATTGGAACGATGTGGCGTGGTTCGATTTCATTTGATACGCCGATGCTTTGGATTGTGGGATTTTTAATTACCTTCTTATTTGGTGGTTTAACTGGAATTATTTTGGCCTCACCGCCACTTGATTTCGCAGTTAGCGCTTCCTATTTCGTCGTAGCGCACTTTCACTACGTACTCTTTGGCACCGTGGTCTTTGCGATGTTCGGCGGCTTCTACTTCTGGTGGCCAAAATTCACTGGAAAGATGTTGAACGAGCGCCTAGGCAAAATTCATTTCTGGACGCTCTTCTTTGGCTTCCACCTAACATTTTTGGTTCAACACTGGCTCGGAATTAAGGGTTTTCCACGTCGTTACGCAGATTATTTGGCAACCGATGGCTTTACCGATTTGAACATGATTTCAACGGTTGGCTCTGGTCTATTGGCACTTTCAATGATTCCATTCTTTGTAAATATTTGGATTACTCGTAAAGCACCTAAAGTCGAGAGCAATGATCCATGGGGCTACGGCCAATCCTTGGAGTGGGCCACAACCTGTCCGCCGCCACGCCATAACTTTTTATCAATGCCAAGAATTAAATCCGAGCGTCCGGCTTGGGATGTAAATCATCCAGAGGCGCCAATCGAGAAGTTGCATTAATTATGAAAACTTCGTGGGTTCTCTTTCTTGGTCTTTCAATTTTTTACGCCATCATGACAGTTGTTTATTGGCAAGTTGGTGGCGAAGCTGCTGGCATCGCTTGCTTGGCGCTTAGCTCCGGTCTTGGCGCGATGATCGCGTTCTATGTGTGGTTTACCCAAAAACGAATCGGAAAAGTTTTACCGGAAGATAACACCAGCGCCGAAATAGCAGACGGCGCTGGTGAATTAGGTTTCTATAGTCCCCATTCTTGGTGGCCACTACCAGTTGGCTTCTTCGCAGTACTAAGCGGTTTGGGCCTTGTGATTGGTTGGTGGCTAAC
>CAYFKK010000084.1:0-3403 GCA_964343655.1 uncultured Actinomycetes bacterium
ATCATCCGGAATCTCAATACTGGTTAAAAATTTCTTTGGCTCTTGCAAATCTTTTTCGGTTGGCAATATTCCAGACCAAATTTTGTCCCGAGCTTCAATGTCTTTGCTCGAACGAATTTCGGTAAAGAAATTTGAGGCTTCTCGAGCAAGTTTTGGCGAAACTTCTAAATTAAAGATTGCTCGGAATAGCTGTTGCGTTGGTGAATTTACGGCACGCTCACGACGCAACATTTCGCGCAAGTTTGAAATTGTTGGTAGGCGATCACCGGCAGCCAAAGTAATAACTTCATCGGTCCAGCCATCGATTAAAGCGAGCGCAGTCTCGAGTTTTTCTAACGCTATTTTCTGAGCCGGACTCTCTTCCGGGGTAAAAATTCCGCTATTTAATGCGATGGTGAAACTTTGTGGATTACTTGGATCAAATTCGCCATTTTCTAAAGCCGCTTCAGCTTGGCGCTGCATCGCATCTAAATCGATATGAATTCCGCGGCCATATTCGGTAATCGCGCTTTGTAAATAAGAGACCAACCACGGATTTGCGGCAAATAATCGAGCGACCGCGTTCTCGCGAAGCGCATGGAAAATTTCAATTTCCGTGCGCGGGATATTTAAATCAGCGCCCCATTTATCAACGTTTTGTGGCAGTAGCGATGGTTTTACGGGATCAATCAGTGGCAGCGCCGCATCATGTGCACCAGTGCTCTTATTTCCAATTGCGCCAATAACTTGGCCCAATTGCGTCGCCAACATCTGTCCGATAAATGCACGAAGAACTTGGCCCATCGCTCCAATTTGCGCTGCCGCCATTTGCCCGCTCTCGCCAATTTCATCGGCACCATCGGTGGCTTCAGCAATCAGCGAGGTCACGGCATCTGTTAAACCTGCTGCAAGTGGCGTCATAGTTGCCTGCCAACCGGCAATGGAATCGTTTAACCAATCAATCGGACTGACCGCAGGGCGATCCGTGGCAACGCTAGGGAAAACCGTTGCAGCATCTAGCCAAATATTTGCAATGGAAAAAGCTTCTTGAATTCTGGCTTGGTCATTAGCACCAATTGGTTGGCTACCTTGGCTAAAAATTGCAGCTTTAGCATTTTCACGAATTATTTCTTTTGGTAAAACCTCACCATTAGCTGAGGCGTTTGCCAAATTACTAATAAACCCAAATGGATTTCCCCCGGCGAATGGTCCTAATTTGGCGATTTCAGATTGAAACTGCGCCATCAAATTATTTAAGTCAAAGCTATTTTCGCCACCGTTATTCTCGTTGCGCGATTTGTCATTCGAGCCATCGCTCGAATCGTCGTTCGAGTTATTTGGGGTAAATCCGAAAGGTGCCATGGTTACTGACAATAACCACCAAAGGTGAGAAAAACTTCCCGGGCCAATAGAATTCGACTATGTCCAGCGCCGCGCTCGCCCTAATCTGGTGGATCGTTCCAGCCATCGCCCTCATTGGCGCTCTTGGCTATGTGGTCTGGGTATCAAAATTCAAAAAACGCTTTGAGAGCGAGACCACTCGCTCTGTTGGAAATTTCAAGAAATTCCAAGATTCGTTCCGCAAATAATTTTCGCTAATGTATGGCCATGGCTTCCCCGAGACCGAACTTCACTCGTAGCCCATTAGCGCTTACCGCGTTAATAATTTTTATTCTCGGTGGCGTTTTAATTTCGCTAAGTTCATTTTATGCAGATTGGCTTTGGTACAAATCAGTTGGTTTCTCTTCTGTTTGGAGCACAACGCTCTCGACAAAAATTTTCTTATTTTTAATAGGTGGCCTGCTTTCGGCAGCGGTCGTAACATTAAATATTTGGCTCGCCTATAAGCGTCGTCCGTTTTATGTACCAACTGCGATCGAAGCCGATAATCTCGAACGTTACCGGGCGCAGATCGATCCAATTAAACGTAAGGTTGTAATCGGCATTTTCTTAGTGCTCTTTTATTTTGCTGGCACATCTGGCGCAACACTTTGGCGGCAATGGCTGGAATTTAATAACGCAACTGAATTTGGAATAAAAGATCCGCAATTTGGCATGGATGTTTCATTCTTTGCTTTTAAATTGCCGATGTACCAAACATTAATTTCTTGGGGCATTTCACTTCTGGTGCTTTCGTTAGTTGCCGCAGCAGTTGTTCACTATCTTTACGGTGGAATTCGATTACAAGCGGCGCAAGATCGCACTAGCGTTGCTGCTCGAGTTCAACTCTCGGTATTGCTTGGGTTAATAGTTTTACTCAAAGCAGTTGCGTATTGGTTTGATCGCTACGCGTTGGCGCTTAAAGAATCAAAAATTATTACTGGTTTAACTTACACAGATGTAAATGCGGTATTGCCAGCAAAAGCTATTTTGGCAGGAATCGCACTTGTTTGTGCCGCACTATTTTTTGCCAATATTGTTCGCAAGTCCTGGCAACTTCCGACTGCTGGCGTGGCCCTGATGGCAATTTCATCCCTTTTGATTTCTGGCGCTTACCCAAGTTTGGTTCAACAATTTCAGGTAAAGCCAAGTGAATCTTCAAAAGAAGAGCCATACATTCAGCGAAATATTGATTCAACGCGAACTGCGTTTGGGCTAGATGGTGTTGTAGTAAAAAATTACGATGCCACCATAAATACTTCGGCTGGGCAGTTAGCAAATGACACAAATACCATTGCAAATATCCGTTTAATGGATCCAAATGTTTTATCGCAAACCTTCCGCCAACTTCAGCAAATTAAGCCGTACTACACCTTCCCGGTTTCGCTTGATATCGATCGATACACCGTTAATGGCCAGAAACGAGATGCCGTTGTTGCAGTGCGTGAATTAAATATCGAAGGTAACCCGGTCCGAAATTGGATTAACGATCACTTGGTTTATACCCATGGTTTTGGTTTCGTTGCAGCTTACGGAAATATTCAAGATGCGGATGGCAAACCTTCATTTATTGTCGGAGACCTGCCACCAACTCAAGGACTCGGCAAATTCCAACCTCGGGTTTACTTTGGTGAAAATGTTCCAGATTATTCAATTATTGGTGGCAAATCCGCAAAGCCAGTTGAATTTGATTATCCAGATGACACTTCGGCCAACGGTCAAAAGAATTACACATATACCGGAAAAGGTGGCGTACCGGTCGGGTCGTTAATTAATCGAATTGTTTTTGCTCTCAAATATCAAGAGCAGCGAATCTTGCTATCGAATTTAATTAATTCTCAATCAAAGATTTTGTATGAACGCAATCCACGAGATCGCGTTGCCAAGGTAGCTCCGTGGCTAACTTTGGATGGAGATCCGTATCCAGCAATCGTGGACGGCAAAATTACTTGGATCATTGATGGTTATACAACTAGCGCAGGTTTCCCGTATGCTCGCAAGACGGTTCTTTCAAGTGCGACCAGCGATGCCCTAACTGTTAATT
>CAYFKK010000085.1:0-2015 GCA_964343655.1 uncultured Actinomycetes bacterium
TAACTTTAGGTGCGAGTTTTAACGCGGAAGCTTCGCCAAAAACTTTAGTCGAAGGTTACTTTATGGGACTTTCGAAACGTTCAATTCAAGTCGCTTAAAAGCGCCATCTCATTAAAAGCGTGGCAAGCTGCGCGAAGAATTGGAATTGCTAGAGCGGCCCCGGTTCCTTCACCCAACCGAAGCCCTAAATCTAAAATTGGATTGATTGATAAATAATTAAGAGCTGCAATTGCGCCCGGTTCAGCCGAATTATGGGCTGCTAGCAAAAATATTTTGCAATCTTCTTTGATTCTAGTTGCAACCAAAGCCGCTGCAGTTGTAATTACGCCATCTAATAAGATCGGAACTTCCTCCGATGCCGCCCGCAAAATAAAACCTGCCATCGCAGCGATTTCAAAACCACCAATTCGTGCCAATATTTCGACGCCACTTAGGTTAGGTTCTAAATTAGCTAGAGATTTTACAATTTCTCTTTTTCTTTCAAATGTTTCATCCGAAATTCCCGAGCCGCGCCCAGTTACTTCGATTGCACTTTTGCCGGTTATATAACTAATGATTGCCGCTGAAATTGTGGTGTTCCCTATTCCGATTTCACCAACACCTAAAAATCTCGATCCGCCCGCAATTAATCGCTCCGCTGTTTGGGCTCCAACTTCAAGAGCATGAATTGCATCTTTCTCGGTCATGGCATTTTCAAATCGGATGTCTTTAGTTCCGGCACCGATTCGATGATTGTAAATATCAGGGTGCGTTGTGGGCTCGACTGTCCCAACGTTGACGATCTCTAAATAAATATCATTTGCAGCGCACATCGTGCTGATTGCCGCCTGTCCTCCGGCAGCTAAATCACCCATTTGTTTTGTGATTATTTGCGGCCAAGGCGTTACCGAATCATCGCTTGCAATTCCGTGGTCACCAATAAAAACCGCAATCGCTGCCGGATCTACATCTGGTTTATAAGACTTTCTAATTCCGGCAATCTTCGCAACTAAAGGTTCAAGCAGGCCAAGTGAACCTGGTGGTTTGACTAACAAATCAAATTTTTTACGAGCTGCCAATTCATATCCGGTATCAAAAAAATACTCGCTTGCAAGTGCACGCTTATATGCTGATTCCTTGTTACTCAAATTTAGCCAGAATTCATTATCTAAATTAGTACCGCTAAAAATAAAATCTACACCCGCAGCAAGTGCAGCAATTCGGTCCGACTCTAAATCCCCCACATACAAACATGCATCCGGAGGTAGGTTTAATTTTTTAAGTGCGACTTCAATTGGTTTTGGGTCTGGCTTGTGAACTCCAATTTCCGCGGTCGCAATAATTACTTCAAATTTTTCGCTCAAATCAACTTCAGCTAATTTAGCCTTAATCTGTTCGGATGTAATTTCATGAGTATTTGAAACAATTGCCAGTCTAACTCTTCCCGATAACTTCGAAATTAATTCTGTCACTCCATTCATCAAAATAATGTTTCGCTCTTGAACAGGTTTCCCAGAATAGTCACCCGCTATTAAAGTATTTCCCAGATCGAAAATAATCGCCTTGTATTTTTTTAAAATCATTAGAAATGTAATCCGCTTGCGAAAAGTAATAAAACGAAACTCTCTGATATCTGAGCTGCGGCACCAAGCACATCTCCGACTATTCCCCCGATTTTGCGGCGAACCCAAATCAAAAAAATGGCATTTGGAATAATCAATAATATGAGGTACAAAATTGAAGTTACTCCGATAATTGGCCAAATTAAAATTAACGTTAGAAATTTTGCAATTGCCACATCTGCTATCTTCACTTCACGAGAATAGGTAGCACCCATTCCCTCTCCATTTGGCGCTGCTTTGGTTAGCATCAAATAAATCGGAACTAAGCGCGCCAGGGTGTGGCTAACAATCAATGCCCCAATCGCAACGCGCGGTTTCATCGAGCTAATAAGGGCAAATTGCAAAATTAGTTGCATGGATATTGCGACTACCGCATAGGTTCCGTGCCTGGAATCCTTCAAAATGCGCATTCGA
>CAYFKK010000085.1:2025-3389 GCA_964343655.1 uncultured Actinomycetes bacterium
TCCACCTACTAACGCATCAGCTACATCGCCTAAGCCGTCAAAATGAAATGCACCAGTAATTAGGATCGACGTTATCATCGCTAAGGCTGCCGCAATAGATTGTCCAAAAATTTCATAACTTAAAAAATAAGTTGTCGCAGAGGCCAAGCCAACAAATGCACCTACTACTGGAAACCATCTCGCGGCGCGCCGCAAACTAATTTCCGGCTTATGTTTAATCGGAATTCGAGTCATAAACGCAAAAGCCACTTTAATATCGGTAATCATTTAAGTCTGCTCGCAATTCCAAAATGAAGAAAATAGACCGCATCACTTGCAGCGGCAAATTCTTGATTCATCCGACCAGATAGGTCTCGAAATTCACGTGACACTGGATGCATTGGCACAATTCCTTCACCAACTTCATTAGTTACAAAAATTATCTCTTCTTTACGAGTATTCGCAGCTTTAATTACTGCTTGAAAATCAAAAGTTTTTGCCTCTAAATTATTTGATAGCCAGAGCGTTAAACAATCTACCAAAATCACATCATCGCTTTTACTTATTGCTGCTACCAAATCAAATGGTTCTTCAATCAATTTAAAAGCAGGATTACGATCTAGTTGGTGGCGCTTGATTCGATCTGCCATTTCCTCATCGCTAGCTTGAGCGGTAGCAATAAAAATTGGGCTAGCGCTTAGACGCAGCGCCAATTCCATTCCGAATCTACTTTTACCACTACGGGCGCCGCCGCCAACAAGAATCAACGAAGTTCCCTCGTAGGCATAACAACTGAGCGACCCGAATCTAAAGTGTGAACGCTTATTCGATTCTCAAAAACTTGTTTAAACAAGGTCGAATTAATTACATCTTGAGATGGTCCGTCTACTACAACAGTTCCGCGATTCATCAAGATAAATCTCTCAGCAAACATGGCGCCTAGCGTGATGTCATGCATTGTTGAAATGATTGTTACGCCAGATTGTTTCAAATCTTCAATTTGGCTTAAAGTTTGGATTTGATGATGTAAATCAAGTGCACTTGTCGGTTCATCAAGCAACATGATTTCTGGCTCTTGGACTAATGCGCGCGCCACTAAAACTCGTTGCATTTCACCACCAGATAAATGGGTAACAAATTGGCTTCGCAATCCAACAAGCTGACATTTTTCAATGACGTTGCCAATAATTTCACGGCCGTGCTTGGCGTCCCGGCCCCAACCATCTTTCTTAGATCGACCAAGTGCCACATATTCAGTAACACTCATTCCCGATGGAATCTCTGGGCGCTGGGGTACAAAAGCGATGTTTCGCTTCATATCACCATGAACTTCACGGCTATCAATTTTGATTGAACCGCTATAGGCGTTCATGCCAAGCAAACTC
>CAYFKK010000086.1:0-1469 GCA_964343655.1 uncultured Actinomycetes bacterium
GCTAATGAGGTTGACCCCTAAAGGGTCTCGGAGGTTCAAATCCTCTCGTCTCCGCTCATTAACGAGGAACCCCTGCCTAATTACCGAAGTTCTTTGGCTCGGACATCTCGTCTCCGCTCATTAACGAGGAACCCCTGCCTAATTACCGAAGTTCTTTGGCTCGGACATCTCGTCTCCGCCAGAAATTACTACAAACTGAGTTCGCTCAGCGACTTGCTAAATAACTCTAGGCCTAATTTGGCTTCGCTATCCGAAACGTTGCATGGCGGATTTAAATGAATTCGATTGAAGTTATTGAATGGCATCAAACCATTCTTCTTGCAGGTCGCAACAATTTCATTCATCTTTGGACTTGAAGCACCATATGGCGCCAACGGTTCTCTAGTTGCGCGATCTGAAACCATATCGATTCCCCAGAAAACACCCTGGCCGCGAACATCACCAATTGATGAATGTTTCTTCGCAAGTTCAGCCAAAGTCGGTCCAATTATTTCGCTGCCGATTCGCGCAGCGTTTTCTACCATTTTCTCTTCCTTCATTACATCAATTGTTGCAACTGCTGTTGCACAAGCTAATGGGTGACCGGAATAAGTTAAGCCGCCTGGAAATACACGATCGTTAAAGGTTTCAACTATTTTCTCTGAAATAACGACGCCACCTAGCGGTACGTAACCAGAAGTAACACCTTTTGCAAAAACAATTAAATCTGGAATTGAATTTGAGTGTTGGAACGCAAACCATTTACCAGTGCGACCAAAGCCCGCCATAACTTCATCGGCAATCCAAAGAATTTCATATTTATCGCAAAGGGCGCGAACGCCATCTAAATAACCTTTTGGTGGCACTAAAACACCGGCAGTACCAGGAACGCTTTCAATCAAAATCGCCGCTATTGTTTTTGGACCTTCAAAAATAATGGTCTGTTCTAAATGTTCTAATGCGCGCTGACATTCTTCTTCTGGCGAAGTTGCCCAGAAAGCGGAGCGATAAAGATATGGTCCCCAAAAATGTACATGGCCATGGCCAAATTCATTTGGGAATCTACGTGGATCACCCGTTGCATTAATTGCAGCGCCAGTATTGCCGTGATACGAACGGTAAGTCGAAAGAATTTTATTTTTGCCGGTGTGTAACCGCGCCATACGAACAGCATTTTCAATTCCATCTGCTCCGGCATTGGTGAAGAAAACTTTGGCGAAATGTCCGCCAGCTAATTCCACAATCCGCTCGGCCGCTTCATTACGGGCTTTATTGGCATGTTGTGGCGCAATTGTTGCTAAGACATCAGCTTGTTTTTTGATTGCTTCAATAACTTTCGGATGTTGATGGCCAATATTGGTAAAAACTAATTGGCCAGAGAAATCTAAATAACGATGGCCGTCGTAGTCCCAAAAGTAAGACCCTTGAGCGCCTTCAATCGACATTGGTGAGAT
Source organism: uncultured Actinomycetes bacterium (assembly GCA_964343655.1). Lineage (GTDB taxonomy): Bacteria > Actinomycetota > Actinomycetes > Nanopelagicales > Nanopelagicaceae > ZLKRG08. The sequence continues at coordinate 1,434 of CAYFKK010000086.1, forward strand.
TTGCCCTTGGGCCGACCAGGAATGAAAGACATATTT
>CAYFKK010000086.1:1569-3381 GCA_964343655.1 uncultured Actinomycetes bacterium
GGAAAAGTTTTATCCGATGCCCAAGGTGAAGTAACTCGCGGCTTAGAAGTTGTCGAATTCGCTTGCGGCATTCCACATTTATTAAAGGGTGGCTTCTCTGAAGAAGTTTCAACCGGAATTGATGTTTATTCGATTCGTCAACCGCTTGGACCAGTTGCGATTATTTCGCCATTTAATTTTCCCGCAATGGTGCCGATGTGGTTCTTCCCAATCGCACTGGCTTGCGGTAATTCCGTAATTATTAAACCTTCTGAAAAAGATCCAAGTGCAATCATGTACATAGCTGAATTATTGAAAGAAGCTGGTTTACCAGATGGCGTATTCAATGTTGTGCATGGCGACAAAGAAGCAGTAGACGCACTTCTTAATCATCCCGGAATCAAATCAGTTTCATTTGTGGGTTCGACGCCAATTGCAAAATATGTTTATGAAACTGGCACTAAAGCTGGCAAACGAGTTCAAGCTTTGGGCGGTGCCAAAAACCATATGGTGGTTTTGCCAGATGCCGATTTGGATTTAGCAGCCGATTCCGCAGTTAATGCTGGTTTTGGTTCTGCCGGAGAACGGTGCATGGCAATTTCGATGTTAGTTGCAGTTGAACCAGTTGCCGATAAATTAATTCCAAAAATTAAAGAACGTATGGAAAAAATTAAAACTGGCGATGGAACGCAAGGCGCCGACATGGGACCACTTGTAACAAAAGCTCACCGCGACAAAGTTGCTTCGTATATAGACGCAGGCGTTAAAGAAGGCGCAACTTTAGTTATGGATGGTCGTTCCGTAAATGCAGGGGGAGATGGATTTTGGTTAGGCCCAACCCTGTTTGATAATTTGAAAACTTCGATGAGTATTTACACCGAAGAAATTTTTGGTCCAGTACTTGGTGTTATTCGAGTCAAGAGCTATGACGAAGCCTTGAAATTAGTGAATGACCATAAGTATGGAAATGGAACTGCAATTTTCACAAATGATGGTGGCGCAGCCCGTCGCTATCAAAATGAAGTCGAAGTTGGCATGGTTGGTATCAATGTGCCAATTCCAGTCCCGATGGCGTACTACTCATTTGGCGGTTGGAAGTCATCGCTTTTTGGTGATTCACATGCTCACGGAACTGAAGGAGTTCATTTCTTTACTCGTGGCAAAGTTGTTACAAGTCGCTGGCTAGATCCAAGCCACGGCGGAATTAACTTAGGTTTTCCAACCAACGCTTAATTTAGCTTTCACTTAACTGCGAACGTATTTAGCAAAGTTACGGAAATCTTCAACTTGAAAATCAATTTCGGCTTGGCCGTGCGCAAAGCTAATTAACCACTGCTCATCAAGTCCCGGCGGGGTCATGATGTCGTGATTAAGCGACCAGAGGAACGAAAGTTCGGCCAAATCAAAATCGGTAGCTTTGTAATCCCGATAGTTGCGAACTGGATCACTTGACCAAGTTGTACAACCTTTTACACCAAATCCGACTGAATGCGCAGGTAATTCGTATTCACCAATAATTTCACCAATTCGATTTAGCGCTTGAAGATTAAATGATTCGCATTCAGCAAGTTTTTCCGGTGTGGCAATTCGATCAATCACTTGCACTGCGGCCATACCAAGAATATGACCATTAAAAGTTCCAAGGTGGGACATCCGTCCATCTGAAACTGCGTTCATGTATTCACTCTTGCCACCAAATGCAGCAAGCGGAACCCCACCGCCAATTGATTTAGCTAAGCAAATCAAATCTGGTAAAACACCAAGTCTCTGTGCTGCACCTTGTGGTCCAGCAGTTAAACCGGTTTTTACTTCATCAAAAATTAAAATAATTCC
>CAYFKK010000087.1:0-364 GCA_964343655.1 uncultured Actinomycetes bacterium
GCGGTTGCAGTTATGGTGGCCGATTGCATCCCATTACTCCTAAAGAGTGAAGTGGCAATAGCTGCAGTGCATGTTGGTCGCGCTGGATTAATGAATGGAATTGCCCCAAAGGTAATCGAGATTATGCAGGATTTAGGGGCGGAAAAGATTTCCGGATATATCGGGCCAAGTATTTGCGGCAAATGTTATGAAGTATCACAAGAAATTCACAATGACGTGGTTCTTCAACATCCAGATTCAGATACCTATCCGCTCACCGGGAAATACACATTGGATTTGGTGGCCGGACTTAAATCCCAACTACGAAATGTAATTGTTCATGATCACGGAAGTTGCGTAATGGAAGACACAAATTATTTTTCAT
>CAYFKK010000087.1:374-2856 GCA_964343655.1 uncultured Actinomycetes bacterium
TATAGTCGTAACAAAGACCTTTCCAGCAAGCGATGTTCAAATTTTAAAAGATCTAGGTGTTGAAGATTTTGGTGAGAATCGAGATCAAGAGGGTTCAATAAAGGCCGAAAAAGTAAGCGCCACCTGGCATTTTCAAGGTCAACTTCAAAGCAATAAATTGAAGTCAATTTGTAGTTGGGCCAATGTAATTCATTCGCTTGATTCACTGCGTTACGTGAATTTGATTTCAAAGGCAGCTTTAAAGCCGCTCTCTCTTTTCATTCAAGTATCACTCGAACCTGCCGAGGGGCGAGGGGGCGCAGATCCAAATTCGTTAACTGAAATTGCTGATGCAGTTCTTGCATCAGAAAAATTAGAATTATTGGGACTAATGGCAGTGGCGCCACTTGGGGTTGAACCAAATCAAGCATTTGCGAAACTAGCAGAAATTCATAATAGATTCCGAACTTCCTATCCAGATTCGCCGTACTTATCGGCCGGAATGAGTGGTGACTTCAAAGCTGCGATTGCCCATGGCGCGACACATATTCGAATTGGCTCTTCAATCCTCGGTTCTAGACCACCAATTAGATAACCTATTCATTATGGCTAGTGCAATGCGTCGAATTGGATCCTTCCTTGGATTATCGGATGAGATCGAAGTTGAAGAAGTTACAGAAGCACCTACATGGGCAAAAAGTGATGTTCGGATCCGCGAAAATCGCGCCTCATTAACTACGGTTAATTCTGTTTCCGCAACTGCATCAGCGAATGCGTTAAATCAAATTTTTACGGTTAATCCTCGTAGCTACAGTGAAGCACGCGTTATCGGCGAACGCTATCGCGAAGGCAACACAGTCCTGATGAATCTTTCCGATATGAGCGATGAAGAGCGCAAGCGGATTGTGGACTTTGCATCTGGTTTAGTTTTCGGTCATCACGGAACAATTGAGCGGGTAACTCCGGCAGTATTTTTACTTTCACCTGCAAATGTAACGATTAGTGCAGATGTGAAAAGTTCAGCAGCTGAAGCAAGTTTCTTCAATCAAAGCTGATTTAAATCATGCTTCAAATTGGCATGATCTTGGCCGGAATCCTAAGAATATTTTTATTCGCGCTTTTAGCGCGCTTAATTTTAGATTATGTACGAATGTTTAACCGAGGTTGGCAGCCAAAAGGTTTGATTCTTTGGTTTGCCGAAATTGTTTATTCACTAACTGACAAGCCTCTGAATGCACTTCGCAGATTTATTCCGCCGCTGAGAATTGGTCAAATTAGTTTAGATATGTCATTTTTAGTTCTATTTTTTGCAGTTCAAATTGCGATACCTTTTGTATCGATGATTTAGTGTTTTGTTAAATTAAACGTAAATCCAGTTTCGGTATCAGTCAGCAGCGAATCATCAATTAACATTTCAATTGCAAGAACTTCGCGCTTTATGTGCTCCAATTCATTTTCAATTGCCGAGAGCATGTCTGGTTGTGCATTCCACTTAACATCGATGCGATCGGTAATCTCAAACCCAGCGCTCTTTCGACCTTCTTGTATTGCGCGGATTGCTTCGCGCACTTGACCAGCGGCAATTAATTGTGGGGTCAATTCAAGATCAAGCGCCACGCTTTCGCCATCGTGACTAGCAACCGACCATCCTGATTTCGGCACCTCGGTGATTACTAAATCTTCAAGTGAAATCTCGTGATTGCCAATTTTTGTCTTGCCCGAAGACCTAACGCTTTTAACTAAGGCCGAGGCGTCAGCGTCAGCAATTGCTTTGGCAATCGCTTGAACTTCGCCACCAAATTTTGCGCCTAATGATCTGAAGTTTGCTTTGACCGAAACATCAACTAAATCACCACTTGCATTTGCAATATCTTCAAGTTCCATCACATTTAACTCATCGGCAATTTGATCACGCATTTCGGATGGCAACTTTGACCACCCGGCAGCCGCAATCAGAGCGCGTGACAATGGTTGACGAATTTTTACCGAGCTTTCAGCGCGAGCAGCCCTACCTAGTTCGACGATTCTGCGAGTTAGGGCAACTTGTTCCGAGAGATTCTTATCGATCAAAACTTTGTTAACTTTCGGGAAAGTTGAAAGATGAACCGAAGTTGTTGCCTGAGGGTTTACTGGTCGAATTAATTCTTGCCAAACGTGTTCGGTAATAAATGGCACCATTGGAGACATTAGTTGGGTAACTACCGTTAAGGCTTCATGCAAGGTAGCTAGCGCAGCTGGGTCCCCATCCCAGAATCTGCGACGAGAACGACGCACATACCAATTCGAAAGATCATCAATGAAGGTCGCAATGGCTTTACCAGCTCGCTGCGAATCAAAGTCAGCAAACGACTGATCGACCTCTGCAATTAACACTTGCAGGTCAGACAAAATCCACCGATCGAGTATTGGTCGTGAGTTTTGCGCTGGCGCCGAAGCCAAATCGAAATTTGCTGCTCGGGCATATAACGATAAGAATGAAACAGAATTCCAATAAGTTAATAAA
>CAYFKK010000087.1:2866-3379 GCA_964343655.1 uncultured Actinomycetes bacterium
GTGTTTATCCATAAGCGAAATTGTTTCCAAAACGTTGCCGAGATGCTTACTCATTTTTCGACCATCTTTATCCAAGATGTGTCCCAAGCAGAGAACTGATTTGTAAGAAGATTTATCAAATACCAATGTGCCAACCGCCATCAAGGTATAGAACCAACCACGAGTTTGATCAATCGCTTCACAAATGAAATCGGCGGGATATGCTGCTTCAAATTTTTCTTTTGATCCAGGTTTATGTGGGTATCCCCATTGAGCAAAAGGCATTGCGCCAGAGTCATACCAGCCATCGATTACTTCTGGAACGCGATTCATTGTTGAATCACATACAGCACAATTAAATTTAATGTCATCTACGTATGGTCTGTGCGGATCTAATTTCGATAGATCTGTACCTGCTAATTGGCCAAGTTCGGCCAATGACCCAACACAAACTTCGTGTTTATTTTCGCAGCGCCAAATCGGTAAAGGCGTTCCCCAATAGCGATTGCGCGATAACGCCCAGTCAATATTGTT
>CAYFKK010000088.1:0-3354 GCA_964343655.1 uncultured Actinomycetes bacterium
TAATGCGTAATGCTTATCTTGCCATCTTTTACAACTGCCATTTTGTGTGAATCTTTTGGATGGCGATCGATTGGCGCATCAATAGTTCCCTCTGCTGGTTCTAGATGACCTTGAATCAGCGCGTGATAAACCTTATGAACATCACGCTGGCGAAATTTATCTTTCATAACCAAATAAGCTGATTCAGATTTAGCTACCGCCATTACGCCACTAGTTGTTGCATCTAATCTGTGAACAATTCCGCGCCGTTCCGCTGGTCCAGATGTGGTGACCCCGTGACCTGCTGCTATCAATGCGCCAATCACGGTTGGTCCATCCCATCCGGGACTTGGATGGGAGGCACAACCAACTGGTTTATCAACCACAATTAAATCGTTATCTTCAAATATAACTTTTAAGTCTTTGAGTGGGGTTTTGGGAATTGGGTCCGAACTTTGTGGCTCGGGCATGATTACTTCGATTTTATCTCCAGAACTAACCCGATCAGATTTACTAAATACTTTTTTCCCGCTTTTAACTTCGCCAGCTGAAATCAATTTCTCGGCACTCGTACGTGACAAGCCTAAAATTCGAGATAGCGCCGAATCAATTCGCTCATTTTCCAATCCCTCTGGCACTTCAAAATTTCTAGTTTCCCGGCTCATGATCGAAACCTCGAAATTGGCGGAACGTTTCGTGCCGTTAAGTAGATGGCAATTACAGCCGCAATCACGATGGCTGAATCAGCAAGATTAAACGTTGGCCAGTATCTAATGGAAATCCAATCAGTAACTTCACCCTTTGTGACTCGGTCAGTTAAATTTCCGAGCGCCCCACCAAGTACTAGACCAAAAGTGATTGCCCAAGGCTTTGATGTTATTCGTGGCGACCAGTACGCGATTACCGCCGAAGTTACGATTGCAAAAATTGTTAAAACTATTGAATTAATTCGAAGCGAAAAAGCGGCGCCTGAATTGGTTGAAAGTTGTAGTTTAAGAAAATCACCAATTAATTTAATTGGTTCAACTAGGTTTCGCTCTGCCCAAAATTTGGTCAGGAAATCAGTTAACCAAATTGACCACGCAATTAGAAACAGTGGTCGCACCCTCATTTAAATCAGCGACGCTCTTCTTTCTGCTTGCAAATCATGCAAAGTGTTGCGCGCGGAAAAACTTCTAATCGGGCTTTACCAATTTGACTGCCACATTCTTCGCACCGCCCGTAAGTTTTATTGTCGATTCGTTCAATCGCACGTTCCGTTTGCAGGACCATATCTTTTGCGTTTATCCAAAGTGACATTTCATGTTCGCGCTCAAAAGTTTTATTTCCAGCATCAGCCTGATCATCTCCAGAGCCTTCTCCTGATTCTTTAATCAAGGAATCCATTTCAGCCTCTACTGCAGCCAATTCTGCGCGCCGTTGTTCTAATTCTTTCGCTAACTGCGAGCGCACTGACTTCAATTCGGTGGCAGTCCAATTTTCATTGTCGCTTGCAATAATTGCAGTTGGAGCGGCCTTTAGTGGTTTTAGATGAACCTTCTTCCCGCTAATTTTTGGCGGTGGCGGCGGTGCCATAAATAACCGCTTCTCTTCAACAACAGCTTCAGCAACAACTTTCTCTGGTTGCGAAACAGAAACGGTTTGAGTTTTGGTATCAACTTTTAGCGTAGCTTTTGAACCAGCGATAATTGAACCTTTAGTGGGAAAAGGCTTGGCTGGTCCTTTTTTAGAAACCTTTTTGGCAACCTTTTTGGAAACCTTCTTAGAAACCTTACTTACCGGCTTCTTCGCCGGCGCTTTCTTGGCAACCTTTTTTGCAGGCTTTTTGGCAACCTTAATAGGCTTCTTAGCGGGTTTCTTTTTGATTGCCATAATGAGGCGAAAGGTTATACCAATTAGCTACCTGCCCGACCACCCGACACTTACATGTAAGGCGCGGGTTAGACTTACCCCTCGTTAAATTCTGGAATTCAGATAGAGAAAGCATGGTGGGTAAATTGAGTAGCGAATATCGCGCAATTGCCCCAACTATCGATCTTCCAAAAATGGAGCACCAGATATTGGATTTCTGGCAGCGCAATGAAATTTTTCATGAAACTCTAAAAGCAACCGAATCCGGATCGAAGTGGTCCTTTTATGAAGGACCTCCGACTGCAAATGGCATGCCAGGAACGCACCACATTGAGGCGCGCGTATTTAAAGATGTATTTCCGCGCTATCAAACTATGAAGGGCCACCATGTGGTTCGTAAAGCGGGATGGGATTGCCACGGTTTGCCGGTCGAAATTGCAGTTGAAAAGGAACTTGGATTTAACGGTAAAGGCGATATCGAAAAATATGGCATTGCTGAATTTAATGCCAAGTGCCGAGAATCAGTTCAACGCCATGTTGATGCATTTACCACCATGACTCATCGAATGGGTTTTTGGGTCGACTTTGAAGATGCTTATTGGACCATGGCGCCGGAATATGTTGAAAGTGTTTGGTGGAGTTTAAAAGAGATTTGGCAGAAGGGGTTATTAGTTCAAGATTATCGCGTAGCGCCATATTGTCCACGATGCGGAACTGGTTTATCTGATCACGAATTAGCGCAAGGCTATGAAAACGTGACCGATCCTTCGGTTTATGTCCGTTTTCCAATTACCGAAGGTGAACTTGCGGGCGCCTCACTTTTAATTTGGACTACTACCCCATGGACCTTGGTTAGTAATGCCATGGTGGCGGCAAATCCAGATGTTGACTATGTCCTCGTTGAAGTTTCAAAAGATGATCAAAATGAAAAATTAGTTCTGGCCGAAGCCCTGCTCGAAAAAATAGATGGTGAGGTCAAAGTTTTAAAGAAATTCCTGGGTAAAGATCTGGAATATACAAAATATAAAGCTCCCTTCGATTATGTTCCGCTTGAAAAGGGACACTTCGTTGGATTGGCAGATTATGTAACAATCGAAGACGGAACTGGTTTCGTACATAACGCACCGGCATTTGGCGCCGAAGATTTAGAAGCCTGTCGCAAATATGGCATCCCAATGATTAACCCGATTACTACAGATGGCCATTTCGAAACTGGCTTAAAAGTAGTCGGGGGTATGTTTTTCAAAGATGCCGATAAGCCTTTAGTAAAAGAATTAAAAGCCTCGGGTGCGCTTTATCGACAACAACCATATGAGCACCCATATCCGCATTGCTGGCGGTGCCACACGGCATTGATTTATTACGCCCAACCATCTTGGTATATCCGTACCACTTCAATTAAAGATGCCTTGCTACGCGAAAATGTCGCAACTGATTGGCATCCAGAGACCATAAAGACTGGGCGTTATGGTGATTGGTTAAATAACAATATTGACTGGGCGTTATCGCGAAATCGCTATTGGG
>CAYFKK010000089.1:0-1648 GCA_964343655.1 uncultured Actinomycetes bacterium
GCATCGGTTGAATAGGCCTTTTCTACGCTGTCGCGATATGGCAAATTGTGTTTCGCCAGCCATACTGACATCTCTTTCCGGCCACCTAATTCGTTAACAAAGTCCTTATCTAGCCACGGTTTATAGATGCGTAAATTTGGATTTGCCAATAATCCGTAACGATAGAACCGCTCAATGTCATTACCCTTATAGGTAGATCCATCGCCCCAAATTGAAACGTTATCTTCCATCATGGCGCGAACGAGCAAAGTTCCAGTCACCGCACGGCCAATCGGAGTTGTGTTGAAATATTGCTTGCCACCAGATCTAATATGAAAGGCACCGCAAGCGATTGCGGCCAAACCTTCTTCAACAAGTGCAGTTGTGCAATCTACTAATCGCGCACCCTCTGCCCCGTACTGTTTTGCCCGATCTGGAATCGTCCCAATATTTGGTTCGTCATATTGACCAAGATCTGCCGTATAAGTAAATGGAATTGCACCATTCTCGCGCATCCAAGCAACAGCTACTGATGTATCTAAGCCGCCTGAAAAAGCGATTCCAACGCGCTCGCCCTTTGGTAAAGATGCAAGAACTTTCGACATAGGGCAAAGCCTAATGTACGAGCTAGCAACTACGTGTCAGATTAATGGGTGATGTAGTCGCGAAGCGCGCTAGCTTCACCTTCAATTTCGGCAATATGAGACTTAACCAAATCTCCGATTGAGACAATCGAAACCATTTTGCCGTTTTCTACAACTGGAATATGCCGAACTCGCTTTTCAGTCATCAATGCCAAAATTTCCGAGACATTCTTATCTGGTGTGCAAGTAAATACATTTACAGACATCAAATCTCGTACATGAAGATTTGCAATTTCATTTAATTTATTTGGCATGGCTCGCACTACATCGCGTTCCGAAACGATGCCTTCAATTTTCTGGCCATCAGTCGAAACAACAAGTGCTCCAATTCGATGACGATCCAGTTCAGTAACAAGTTCATGAATCGTCGCATTTGGTGAAATCGTCGAAACCTTTTTTCCTGAAATGATAGAACCGATTTTCATGGACCCTCCTAGATGACAATCCGTTGGTAAATCGTGCTCTTATTCAAGTGAGCATTCAAGAGGTAGTACCCTTCAATCATGAACAAATCATGGTCATTTAATGAAAAGCTTGCGACTTCGATAACGAATGGCGTTGCCACCATGTGGTGCGCGTACGCCTTTGCCTTAATTGCTCTTATTTCTCTTCCTAAAGCCCTAGCCAGCCATGACATCATCGTAATTATTTCGTGGGTCGCACAAACATTCCTTCAATTAGTGCTTTTATCAATCATCATGGTTGGCCAAAAAGTTCAAGGTGCAGCAATGGAAAACATCATCAAAGAAACCCATGAAGCTTCGATAAAGGAATTTGAAATTGCCAAAGAGGAGTTGCGTGAACTTCAGGAAATTCAAAGAGAAGTACACGAATTACTTCGCAAAATAGAATCTAAGGTCAAGTAAGATAACTAAATGGCAAATTTATATACCTGGGAAATAACGCTTGGCATTTTGGCTCTAGTAATTCTTGTTGATTTAGCAATTGCAATTGCCCGCCGAAATTCTGAAACCAAAATGAGCGAAGCTGCTGGCTGGACCATTTTCTATGTTGCGGCAGCGATT
>CAYFKK010000089.1:1658-3289 GCA_964343655.1 uncultured Actinomycetes bacterium
AAGAGAAACAACAACTAGTTTTACTATACGGAATCTTGATTGCGATTTTGATGCGCGGCATTTTCATTTTGGCTGGTGCCGCCTTAGTTTCAAGATTTACCAGTATATTCTTCCTATTTGGCGCCTTTCTAATTTACACAGCAGTGAAGCTAGTGAAGGAAAGCGAAGAGGACGAGGCAGATCACATCGAACACGGAAGGGTGGTTAGTTTCTTACGTAAACGTGGCGCAAGCAATTTCACAATTGCGTTAGTTGCAGTTGGTACGACTGATTTACTCTTTGGTTTGGACTCTATTCCGGCAATTTTTGGTATTACGAAAGATCCATACATTGTCGCGACAGCTAATATTTTTGCCTTAATGGGTTTGCGCCAACTTTATTTCTTACTTCAAGGGTTAATGTCTCGATTAATACATTTATCACGCGGGCTTTCGATTATTCTGGCTTTCATAGGCGTAAAAATGATTCTTGAAGCTGCTCATGGCTTGGGACTTAAGACCCCAGAAATTGGAATTGAATTAAGTCTTGGCGTAATTATTTTGACGCTGACTGTTACAACAATTACCAGCTTGGCTGCTACTCGGAAAAATTCTTAATCGAATCGCGATTGTGCTCTTTGCTGCGTTCGTGAACTTTGCGAAGCTGTAACTCAAAACTTTTAACGGCTTGATCGAATGCGGCTACATCGTTAAATTCGGATGCTTCGCTTCTGATTAGCGGCCCACTTCCATGGGAGGTAAGAATAACTTTGTGGCTATGTTTGCCTTGGCGCGGATTCTGTTCGTGAATAATTTCAACTTCAACTCTGTCAATTGATACTGCAAATCTTTTTAGAGTAATTAATTTTTCTGAGGCAATACTTTTGAAATCTTCAGCGAGGTTTACTTTTCGGGCATGAAAAACAATGTTCACTGAGCTTCCTCAAATTCATCATCATCGGTCCAAACAGATGACGGAGTATCTTCTTGCTTTTCTACCCAAGATAGAAATGACCCTACGGCTTTAAATGCCAATACAAAAAGTGCGAGTCCGGCAAAGAGCCTACGAATTGCCTTCAGCATGCCAATAATTCTAGCGGCTTAGAGGCTTTTTACGATTCGATTTATTGCCTCGGTGATTACCGATTCACTTGTTGCAAAGTTAAAGCGAACAAATTGCGGTGTGTGTGGCGAGTAGATAACTCCTGAATTAAACGCCACCCGACCCTTCTCAAGAAAAACTTTTGCTGGGTCTTCCCCTAAATCGAGCGCAGAACAATCGAGCCAAGCCAAATAGGAGCACTCTGGCACTTTAAATTTAATTGCTGGAACCTGGCTATGAATCTGGTTGGCAAGAAGGCGAGCATTAGATTGGATAGTTGCCACCGCTGAATTTAGCCATGCTTCACCATCTCTAAAGGCTGCTACCGCAGCGAATGCACCTAAAAGTGATGACCGAAAATGAACTGCCATCGGCAGGCGTTCTAGTTGTTTATGTCGCTCTGCAACCTGGGTAATAATCATCGCTGACTTCAGCCCCGCTAAATTCCACCCTTTGCTTGCGGAGGTAACGACAATTCCAACATTTGCCGCATTTTCATTTACCGATAAGAACGGAATAAATTTACGAAAATCATAAGTTAGCGGTGCATG
>CAYFKK010000090.1:0-693 GCA_964343655.1 uncultured Actinomycetes bacterium
TTTACGGGTAGGTGCTTTTTTCGCTGCTGATTTTTTAACTGCTTTGCGTGCTGCAGTTTTTTTAACTGCTTTTTTAGTGATTTTTTTAGCAGTCTTCTTAGCAGGTTTTCTAACGGCTTTCTTTGCAGCCACATTAACTCCTTAATTAACGATAAATTCCTAAGGAGAAGGTTACCTCAGTAAGTCGCTAGCCAGAATCTTCGGCACTAGCGAACGCAACGCTTTCCCGCGATGACTGATTGAGTCCTTCTCGTGCGGGCTTAATTCTGCGCTGGTACGAGTGAAATCACCCTCTCCATTTACAGATTTTGGTTGTTCATTTGGAATAAAGAGTGGGTCATATCCAAATCCGCCGTTACCCCGAATTTCGTACCCGATCTTGCCTTCAAATCTGCCTTCAGCTATTAATTCAATTCTTGAACCCGAACTTGCCGGGGTGACAAAAACTGCTGCACAATAAAAATGCGCACCTCGCTTTTCATCTGGCACATTTTCCAATTCTTTTAGTAACTTTTTATTGTTTTCAGCATCCCCGCGGCCTGAATATCTAGCTGAAAAAATTCCCGGCGCGCCATTTAAAAAATCAACACAAATTCCACTGTCATCGGCAATTGCTGCCAATCCTGTTGCATCCGCGATTGAGTGCGCTTTTAGTAGCGCGTTTTCGATGAAAGTTGTGCCTGTTTCCTCTAC
>CAYFKK010000090.1:703-3199 GCA_964343655.1 uncultured Actinomycetes bacterium
ACTTATAATTTCTAATTTTTCTGCCCCGGGAAATTCGGCAAGAATGCGTTGGAGTTCGACAACTTTGCCCTTATTTTTAGTTGCCAGAATTACTTGCATCTAATTCCCGCTTATTAACTATCAAGCGCTGCAAGTTGTAATTTTCTTAATTGATCGCAACCAGCTACCGCTAAATCCAACAGTTCATTTAGCAGCGAACGATCAAATGGCGCACCTTCGGCAGTGCCTTGTACTTCAATAAAATCACCATTTCCGGCACAAACTACGTTCATGTCGGTATCTGCGGCAACATCTTCTTCATAACAAAGATCTAGGGTTGGTTTTCCATTAACAATTCCAACGCTCACCGCCGCTACAGAATCATTTAATGGTTTCGCTGCGGCAGATAAATGACCTTGTTCTTTAGCCCACCGAAGTGCATCTGCTAGCGCAACATAAGCACCAGTTATAGCTGCTGTGCGCGTTCCGCCATCAGCTTGTAAAACATCGCAATCTATAACAATTGTATTTTCGCCAAGCTCTTTCATGTTGACCACCGCACGCATTGATCTACCAACTAATCTAGAAATTTCTTGAGTACGTCCACCGAGTTTGCCTTTTACGCTCTCGCGATCTGAACGAGTATGTGTCGCACGTGGCAACATTGAGTATTCACTAGTTACCCAACCATTTCCAGAATCTTTTAACCAACGGGGTACACCTGGAGAGAACGATGCAACGCATAGAACTCGCGTATTACCAAATTCAACTAGCACCGACCCTTCGGCATTAATTAACCAATTCCTAGTAAATTTGATTTCGCGCAGCTGTGAATTGCTTCTGCCATCTACTCGTGTTGACATTCTGATTCCTTCAATTCTTTTAGATTGGATTTACTTATTATTTCAAATCTTGGTGTGCAACTTTAGTGACTTCCGGACCTAGAAATCGCTTAGCTAATGATTCAAATTGAGTTGAGTCTCCGGTTGCCAAAAATTCATGAGTAGCTGGGGTTGATTTTGATGTGCGAAGCAAATTTTTCTCTACCAGTACCCGATATAAGTCTTTCGCGGTTTCTTCAGCGCTCGAAACTAGAGTTACATTTTGGCCGACAACATATGAAATCACACCTGTTAGCAACGGATAATGTGTGCAACCAAGAACCAAGGTGTCAACTTTTGCATCAATCACTGGTTGTAAATACTCCTTAGCAAGTGAAGTAATTGCAGTACCAGTTGTTTCACCGCGTTCAACAAATTCCACAAACTTTGGACAGGCAACGGATGTAATTTCTAATTGTGGTGCGGCAGCAAAGGCATCTAAATATGCACCGGAATCGATTGTCGCGCGAGTACCAATTACTCCAACTTTTCCACTTCGGGTTGCTGCAACTGCCCGTCTGGCAGCTGGTTGAATTACTTCGATTACTGGTACTTGGTATTTTTCACGGGCATCTCGAAGCATTGCCGCACTTGCTGAGTTACATGCAATCACAATCGCTTTACAACCTTTAGCAATTAGAAAATCAATAATCTCTAATGCAAATTCACGAACTTCGGCAATTGGTCGTGGTCCGTACGGACCACGAGCCGTGTCACCTATATATATTGTATTTTCGTTTGGTAATTGATCGAGGATTGCTCTAGCAACGGTTAAACCACCGACTCCGGAATCAAATATTCCGATTGGAGAATCGCTCACGCGGTGAATTCTACCTTGCGAAAATTATTCATTTTCCGAAGAATCATTCATCAACGCTTGTAATAATGAATCTTGTAACCAACCGAGCCAGGTATAAACCGCATATACCGGGCGCATTGGATCATCTGGTTTCAATAATTCCAATGTTTCGTGTGAATTTTCTTCTACATTTAATCGCACACCCAAAGCGAGTCGAATGTCATTAATGCCGCCAAGCCATCCCATTGCACTGTCATGGTCCAAATCAACTTCGCCATCAAGTGCATTAATTAAATGTGATCGCACCGCCATTGCATGAGCTCGCTTTTTTTCACGCAAAGTTGCTTCGGTATATCTTCGAAATTCTGCCGCTGATTCATCATCAGAATAGGCGTTTGGCAACAATCTAAAAAGAACTTCATCATCAGGTGGGTTATCGTGTGAAGTGATACCAACCATGGCAGCTAACGGATCAGAGTGAGAAAGATCGGATCTTTCGCTTAACAATTCAATAATTTGTTCACTTAAGTTTATTAATACTTCTTTTTCAGAATCTGAAAATTTTGCGGTGTATTGATTAGCACCATGGCGAATAAAACCTGATTCAGTCATTTATTGGACCTTATTGCTTCTTAAATATCTTCACGTGAAATAGTCGCCCACAAACCATACTCATGTAATCGTTGTACATCTCGCTCCATCTCTTCACGTGAGCCAGTTGAAACTACCGCTTTGCCATCGTTGTGAACTTTCAGCATCAATTCTGTGGCGCGTTCTTTCGAATATCCAAAAAGTTCCATAAATACAAAGGTTACATAAGACATTAAATTAACTGGG
>CAYFKK010000091.1:0-3159 GCA_964343655.1 uncultured Actinomycetes bacterium
CCAAAAAACTGGTAATCCGAATGCCCCGACTTTACTTGAAGCAACGCGATTATGAACCATATCAATTGCCACCAAATTTGGATGTCATCAAAGTTTTTAAAGTTCATCTCCGAATTAAATCGGAGCAAATTACCGGTAAATTTTTAGCTGTTGATAACTATATTTACTAGTTTTGGCGCCCGTGTAATTACCTTAATTGGCACCGCGCCACCAAGAGCGGAAACTATTTCGGGATGTGCCAGTGCTTTCGCCTCTAATTCGGCATCGGTGATATCAGGTGCTACTTCGATGCGTTCTTTTATTTTACCGTTAATTTGAAGTACGGCGATTGCGTTTTCAGCAACTAGTAAAGCTGGATCTACAACTGGCCAACCTGCAAGAGCAATCGCAGGTTTATGTCCCAACCGCTCCCACATTTCCTCGGCAGTAAATGGCGCAATTAGAGAGAGCATGATTGCAATAGCTTCAGTAGCCTCGCGCACTGCTGGATCAGCGGCACCTGGACCAGAATCAATTGCTTTTCTAGTTGCATTTACCAATTCCATAATTCTGGCTACGGCAACATTGAATCTAAAAGATTCGACGGCAAATGCAGCATCGTTTAGCGCTTTATGCGTTGCTTTCCGTAAATTCATATCGCCGGTTTTGAAATCAACGCCCGGTTTACTAGTTACATCACCAGATAGTCGCCAAGCGCGGGAGAGAAATTTAACTGATCCAGATGGTGAAACTTCAGCCCAATCAACATCGTCCTCTGGTGGGCCAGCAAAAACCATTGTCAATCTAATTGCATCAACACCATGATTTTGTAATTCATCTGAAAGCCGAACTAAGTTTCCACGACTTTTGCTCATAGCTGAACCATCCATTACAACCATGCCTTGATTTAGTAATTTAGTAAATGGTTCGACAAAATTGACCATTCCTAAGTCATACAAAACTTTGGTGAAAAATCGGCTATAGAGAAGGTGCAAAATTGCGTGGGTAACGCCACCAACATATTGATCTACAGGTAGCCAGGTTTCAATTTCTTTTTTATCAAAGGCTTGAGTTTGATCATTCGAACTTGCATATCGAAGGTAATACCAAGATGAATCAACGAAGGTATCCATTGTGTCGGTATCTCGCTTTGCAGGTGCGGCACATTTTGGGCACGGCACATTAAGCCAATCTGATGCTGCACCAAGCGGTGATGTTCCTTTTGGCTTTAAATCTAAACCTTTTGCATCTGGCAATTTAACTGGTAACTGATTTTCCGGAACCGGCACTTCGCCACATTTATCGCAATGAATAATTGGAATTGGTGTTCCCCAATAGCGTTGTCGGCTAATCAGCCAATCGCGTAACCGATAATTTCGAGCTGTTTTCCCGAGCCCATCGGATTCCAATAGTTTTGTTATTTTTTCGATTGCTTCAACTTTAGTTAAACCATTTAATGGACCGGAATTAATTAATTTTCCGTCGCCACCTGTTGCTATTCCCGTTTCGTTTGGATCAGCTTCGCCCGTGTCGACTACAACTTGAACCGGTAATTTCATTGCTCGAGCAAAATCTAAATCGCGTTGATCATGTGCCGGAACAGCCATAATCGCGCCGGTTCCGTAATCTGAGAGCACATAATCACTTGCCCAGATCGGAAGTTTTTCATTATTTACTGGATTGATTGCATACCGCTCTAAAAAGACGCCGGTTTTTGGTCGATCCGTTGCTAATCGTTCAATATCAGAAGCAGCCTTTACCTTTTCAAGGTAAAGGTCAAAATTATTCTTTGCTGGTGAATCCTTCGCCAATTCCGCTGCTAATTCACTATCGGCGGCAACTACGAAAAAAGTGGCACCGAACAAAGTATCTGGACGAGTTGTGTAGATAGTTACCGGTTCAGTGCGACCTTCTATTTTGAATTGGACGTTTGCACCTTGGGAGCGGCCAATCCAGTTCCGTTGCATTGTTAGAACTTTCTCGGGCCACTTGCCTTCAAGCTGTTTCATGTCATCAAGTAGTCGATCAGCATAATCGGTTATTTTGAAATACCATTGATTTAATTTCTTTTTGGTAACTGCAGAATCGCAGCGTTCGCAAAGTCCAGCTACAACTTGCTCGTTGGCTAGTACGGTTTGGCAATCTGGACACCAATTTACTGATGAATTTTTTCGATAAGCCAATCCTTTTTCATATAACTTTAAAAATAGCCATTGATTCCATCGATAATATTCTGGATCACAAGTATTAAAGGTTCGATCCCAATCAAATGAACAGGCATATCTACGCATAGATGCTTTTTGAGTCGCAATATTTTCATAAGTCCAAGCGGCTGGATCTACGCCACGTTTAATTGCAGCGTTTTCCGCTGGTAAACCAAATGCATCCCAACCAATTGGATGCATCACGTTGAAACCTTTTTGCACCCAATACCTTGCGATTACATCACCGAGGGCATAAGCCTCGGCATGTCCCATATGAAGATCACCCGATGGGTATGGAAACATATCTAAAACATATTTTTTTGGTCTTTCATCTTCTGCGCGACCAGAACGAAAAGGTGCAATCTCGTCCCAGATTGGTAACCATTTCTCTTGAACATAAGCGAAGTCATACGCTTCATGTTCGGTACTCATTTAAATTCCTATCCATTTATTTCTATTGCACTTCATTTAGAACTATTCGAAATGTATTCGAACTTTTGTGGACCTGAGGGGACTTGAACCCCTGACCCCTTGCATGCCATGCAAGTGCGCTACCAGCTGCGCCACAGGCCCTAATTACTTAACCATCTTATCTAATATTCTCGCCACCAGATTCTTCACCCAAAATTGGTTCTGGTATTGATCCAGCGTTATGTTCAACTAAATGCCAGCCGCGAGGACTAGATTCTAAAATAGACCAACATGCATTAGACAATCCACCAATTGAAGTGAAGTTGGTGGCCGGTAAATTTAATAATCCACCAATTATGCATCGTGCAGTTCCTCCATGCGTTGCCACTACAAGTGTTTGATTTGTTTTACTCTCAAGCGCATCTTTGATTGCAGCAACGCCGCGATTCATAACTTCGATTCTGCGCTCACCTATTCCACCTGCTGGAATATCGTCACCATCAATCCATCGAATAAAGTTTTCAATATCGGTTTCGCGAATCACATCGCCGGTTTTGCCTTCCCA
>CAYFKK010000092.1:0-3120 GCA_964343655.1 uncultured Actinomycetes bacterium
CCAACCGCCGGTTTTGGAGACCGGAACTCTGGCCAATTGAGCTACTGCCCTTCGAACGGGCATGACAAAAGCATTGGCAAAAGCCATATCCGCTAGGGCGGGAAGTCTAAGCCAGGTATGTGAGCAATTAAAAATCGGGTTGATTTCCCCGCATGAAGCCCATCAGGCAGACTTCGCTTCATGAGCAGAATCTCTTCACGGATTGCCGCAATCGCAGAATCGGCGACGCTAGCTGTTGATGGCAAAGCTAAAGCGTTAAAAGCTGCAGGTCGACCAGTAATTGGATTTGGCGCCGGTGAACCAGATTTTCCAACGCCGGATTACATTGTTAATGCAGCAATTGATGCTGCAAGTAAAGTTGCAAATCATCGCTACACCCCAACACCAGGTCTTCCAGAATTACGCGAAGCGATTGTTAAAAAAACAAAACGCGATTCAAATTTTGAAATTACAGTCGATCAAGTTCTTGTTACAAACGGTGGAAAGCAAGCTGTGTATCAAGCCTTCGCTACGATCATTGATAAAGGCGATGAAGTAATTCTGCCGGCGCCATATTGGACAACTTATCCAGAGTGCGTGAAATTAGCGGGTGGTGTTCCGGTCGAAGTATTCGCTGATGAATCACAGAATTATTTAGTAACGGTCGAGCAATTAGAAAAAGCACGCACCCCAAAAACAAAAGCTTTGTTATTTTGTTCCCCAAGCAATCCAACTGGCTCGGTCTATTCGGCAGAACAAGTTAAAGCAATCGGCGAATGGGCTGTTAAAAATGGCATTTGGGTAATTAGCGATGAAATTTACGAGCATCTACTTTATGACGGCGCCACCGCACCATCAATGCCAGTATTAGTACCTGAACTTGCTGATACGTGCATCATATTAAATGGAGTGGCAAAAACTTATGCGATGACTGGCTGGCGAGTGGGTTGGATGATTGGTCCAAAAGATGTAATCAAGGCAGCTACAAATCTGCAATCTCATCTTTCTTCTAACGTAAATAACATCGCGCAACGAGCAGCAATCGCCGCTTTGAATGGTGACTTAACTGCAGTTCACAAGATGGGCGAAGCATTTGATCGTCGCCGAAAATTAATTGTGAAACTTTTAAATGAAATTCCAGGGATTGAATGCCCAACACCAACAGGTGCGTTTTATGTTTACCCTTCAGTGAAGGGTTTATTGGGAAAAACAATTCGTGGAAAAACCCCAAAAACATCTGCGGAATTGGCGAGCATAATTTTGGACGAAGTAGAAGTTGCTGCAGTACCGGGTGAAGCTTTTGGGCCTTCGGGTTATCTTCGCTTTTCGTACGCGCTTGGCGATGACGATATCGTTGAAGGAATAGGTCGAATTAAGAAATTAATTACCGAAGGCTGATTCCAACCAAATTAACTTCTGGTTCCAATTTAATCCCAAATTTTAATTCAACTGCATCTCGAACTTTTGCTGCTAACTGAGCAATATCAGTCGCAGTTGCCGAACCAGTATTAGTCAATGCCAAAACATGTTTAGTTGATACTCGAGCGCCATTAATCGCTTCGCCTTTTTCAATTCCAGAATTTTCAATTAACCACGCAGCGCTGGTTTTAATCGAACCATCTGCTTGAACAAACCGTGGCGCATCAGTTGGCAATTTGTCCGATTGCTCTTTGCTAATGATTGGATTGGTAAAAAATGATCCAGCAGACCAACAATCGTGATCGCTGGAATTTAATAACATGCCTTTTCGTCCGCGAATTTTTAATACTGCTTCGCGGGTTTTAATCACATCGGCTTTTTGTCCAACTTCGATACCTAGTTCCTTTGCTAATTCGGCATAAGTAATTGGAGTCGTCAATTCGCCATTTCGCAGCTGGAATTGCACTTCAAGTACTACAAACCGCCCAGGATTTTTCTTAAAAATAGAAGTGCGATAACTGAATTCACACTCTAAATTGGTAAAAGTTTTCAATGCTTTAGTTTGCCGATCGAATGTGCGTACTCGGGTTATAAATTCACTTACTTCATGTCCGTAAGCTCCAATATTTTGAATTGGTGCCGCGCCAACTGTGCCCGGAATCCCACTTAAAGTTTCTAGACCAGCAAAACCGCGTTCGATTGTCAGAGCAACAAAGTCATCCCAATTTTCGCCCGCCCCAATTGTCAAAGTAGCGCCACTACAAGCATCAACTTCGGCTTTTACTTGATTATTTGAAATCTTAATTACGGTGCCATTAAATCCTTGATCACTTACTAATAAATTGGTGCCTGAGCCAAGAATTAAAATTGGTTCATCTCCGACTGCAGTAATTGCATCAATAATTTCTGCTTCAGTTGCAACGTTTACAAATTTGGTAGCTGGGCCACCCACGCGCAAACTGGTATGGCTACTTAGATTTTCCATTTACATCCACAATCGCGCGCGCCATTCCTAAAACTTTTTGCCCATCAGATGTCGCAGTGATATCTACCCGCACCAAGCCTTCAGATAAAACTTCACCAACTTCCCCACTAATAATTAAATCCACACTCTTGCCAGCTGGCACAACTACTGGTTTTGTAAATCGTGTTGAAAACTCTTTCATAGTTGCGCTGCCGCCCGCCCAATCTGTGGCAAATTTTCCAGCGAGCGCCATCGTAAACATTCCGTGCGCAATCACGTCCGGCAACCCAACCGACTTGGCAAATTCTTCATTTTGATGAATTGGATTTTGATCGCCGCTAGCGTCGGCATATTTTTTCAAAGCGGCGCGATTAACTTTAAAAATTCGCTCCGGAATCACTGTGCCAACTTCAATCATGCGCGCACCACCAATGTAGACCAAGCTGAAACTGCGACTTCCCCGTTTACGGATAGGTCAGATCGCGCGGTGATAAATTCATTGCCGGCCATTTGTTTGTAATTTTCGATAACTGAAGTGCACATAACTTTATCGCCAGCCTTAAGCGGTTTTTTGATTTCAAATTTTTGATCACCATGAACAATGCGATCCCACTTAACACCAACTTCTGATGATGTTAAAAAGTTTTGTGACTGTTCAAGTGAAATTCGAATCGCAAAAGTAGGTGGTGCAATTGAGGTATCAATTTCGCCAATTGCTGCAGCGAACGCGTCAATCTGGGATTGAGAAATAGTTACGG
>CAYFKK010000093.1:0-3089 GCA_964343655.1 uncultured Actinomycetes bacterium
CATTTACCGATAAGAACGGAATAAATTTACGAAAATCATAAGTTAGCGGTGCATGGATTTCGTCGCTAAGCACGATTACTCCATATTTCGCCGCCAGATCAGCTATCGAAACCAATTCGTTTCGAGAATATAACCGACCTAATGGGTTATGCGGATTGCAAAGCGCGTGAACCTTAACCCCTGCTTTGTAAGCCTCTTCGATAGCTGACATATCCAATTCCCACGATGTTTCACTTTCTTTAAATGGGACATCGAATATGTTCAACTGAGTTTCTGATAACCAATTATAAAAATTTTGATAGATCGGTGAATTTATCAAAACTCGATCTCCTGGCTTTGCAATGGTTCGTAAAACTTCCACCATACCAACTCCAACATCTGTCGCTAAACGTACATATTCTGGAATTACCTGCCAGTTCCAGCGACGCTTCGCGAAACTACCAAATTCATTTCCTAATTCTGGTATTGAACCTAAATAACCAAGATCGGAATGTTTGATCATCTCAATTAACAGATCCTGAATCGGCTTTGCGATTGGGAAATCCATTTCGGCAACGGGTAATGGCAGAACATCTTCAGGAAAGCCGCGCCATTTTTCGCTATGGTGGGTTCGCATTTCAGATAGCGAGAGCGGCATCAGTTTTTCGCTCATAAGCGGCACGATACATTAGATGGGTGGTTAACGCTCGAGAAATGAGTCAGATTGTTGCGGACTTAGCCGAGCGCCATAAAAACTTAGGTCGAATTATCGCTACGGCCCCGCTATGTGACTTGGGAGTAAAACCAAAGAGTCGAAGTAATTTTGAATCTTTAGTTTTATCTGTGATTTCGCAACAATTAGCTACCGCAGCAGCCGACACAATAAGCAAAAGATTTATAGATAAAGTTGGAAAGATAACGCCTAAACGAATCCTAAATTCAGATATCGAAGAAATTCGAAATGTCGGACTTTCGGTGGCAAAAACTAAAACTATCTTGGGACTTGCGGAAGCGGCAAAGAATCTCGATTTAGAAAAGATTGATTCGAAACCAGATTTAGAAATTTATGAGCAATTAACCAAACTTTGGGGAATTGGTCCATGGACCGTTGATATGTTTATGATGTTTCAACTTGGAAAATTGAATGTTTGGCCAGTTGGCGATTTAGGTGTGCGCCGAGGTTGGGAAAAAATTAATCGTTTAAAAGAAGAAATCACTCCCGATCAACTTTTAAAAAAGGGAGAAAAATTTCAACCTTATCGCTCGGTAGTGGCCTGGTATTGCTGGCGAGCTACTGATTAATTCGGTTTTAATTCCAAGCTAACCGAATTGATACACCAACGTTGATCGGTTGGTGTATCAAAACCTTCTTTTTCAAATACGTGGCCAAGATGTGAATTGCAGCTTGCACATCGAACTTCGGTTCGAACACCTAGTCCAATCGAACGGTCTTCAATTAACAAAACCGCATCATTTTGAATTGGAGCATAGAAACTCGGCCAGCCACATCCAGAGTGAAATTTAGTTTTACTTTCAAATAATTTTGCGCCGCAAGCTTTGCAGTTATAAATCCCAGGCGTTTCCGTATCAGTGTATTCACCAGTAAATGGGTGTTCCGTTGCCGCATGGCGTAAAACATCGTAGGAAAGTGAATCCAGCCGATTCCTTAGTTCATCATCATTAATCAACGGAAACTTTATTCCGACGCTTGAATGGCAATCATAGCCGTTTGGATTTTTCTCTAAATATCTTTGGTGATACTCCTCAGCCGGCCAAAACTTAAATTGTTTCGCTGGGGAAATCTCAGTAACGATCTTCCCAATGCCTTGTTTATCTAATTCTCGTTGGTAAATTCGAATTGCATTCTTTGCCAATATTTCTTGTTCATCTGAAGTGGTGAAAATCGCACTTCGATATTGAGTTCCAACATCGTTACCTTGGCAATTGAGCGAAGTGGGATCATGCATTTCGAAAAAGATTGCAAGTAATTGGTGGTATGAAATCTTCTTTGAATCAAACACCACACGAACTACTTCTGCGTGGTTTGTTTTTCCGGTACAGACCATTTCATAACTTGGATTTTCAACTAAACCACCTTGGTAACCAACGCTAGTTTCAATAACACCAGGTGTCAGCCAAAATCGTCGCTCTGCTCCCCAGAAACAACCAGTTGCAAAAAAAGCTTCTTCACTACGCTTAGTAAACATTGGGGCAATTATTTCAGGATAACCTTGCTTCTGTAATTGCCCCCGTAGCTCAGGGGATAGAGCACTGCCCTCCGGAGGCAGGTGCACAGGTTCGAATCCTGTCGGGGGCACTCACAATCGGGACGAAAATCACCCCGTTTTAAGTATTTTTATTTAAGTAAATGCGATTCACTCTTGTTTAACAAATCTTTGTATTGGAAAATTGCCTCTTGCGCTTGCGCGCTTCCCCAAATCAAAAGGATGGTCTTTTTCATGGATTGGCGACATCAAGCAGCATGCCGCGAAGAAGATCCAGAAATTTTCTTTCCAGTTGGAAATACTGGTCCTGCAATCACTCAAATCGAAGAAGCCAAAAAAATCTGTGCTCGTTGCGTTGTGCGCGAACAATGTTTAGCTTGGGCGCTTGAAAGTGGACAAGACTCTGGCGTGTGGGGTGGATTATCTGAAGATGAGCGTCGCGCAATGAAGCGCCGTGCAGCTCGAAATCGCGCCCGCATGCTTGAACAACAGGCGCGCGAATTCAATTCTTAATATTAAATAAATTCAAACTTTAGCTGAGCAGAAGTACCCGCTGATAAGTTTCTTAAGTTCAAACTTCCCTTTAATTCTGTTTCAGTCAAAGTCCGAACTATCTGTAAACCTAGATTACTTGAAGTTGCTAAATCAAAATCTACAGGTAAACCAACTCCGTCATCATTTACCTCAACTTCACATTCAGCGCCTTCTCGCTTTAATTTAATTTCAACCAAACTGCCTTTGCTAGCTAGGCCATGCTCCAGTGCATTGTGAATTAATTCAGTCACAATCAAAGATAATGGCGTGGCAACTTTAGGATCAATTAATCCCATATTTCCGATTTTTTTGATTGCAATATTGCTATTAGGGGCAAGTTCAGTTGCGTGT
>CAYFKK010000094.1:0-3083 GCA_964343655.1 uncultured Actinomycetes bacterium
GTTAGATGCAATTCGTGAAGAGTTGGTAACCTCGTTGGGAAGTTCGACTGGCCCAGAACATAATCTTTTGGACCCAGGGCCAAATTCTTGTCGGCAAATTTCTTTGCCATTTCCGGTAATTGATAATGACGAATTGGCAAAGATTATTCACGTAAATGCGGATGAAGAATATCCAGGTCTGCAAGCACAAGTGATTCGCGGTTTATTTGAAGTTACCACCGATGGCACCGGACTTAGGAAACGAATCGAAGAAATAAAACACGAAGTTTCTAAAGCAATAGAATCTGGCGCACGCATGATTATTCTCTCTGATCGTGATGGCGATGCAGATCATGCACCTATTCCGTCACTGCTTTTAACAGCAGCGGTTCATCATCATTTAATTCGAGAAAAAACTCGCACCAAAGTTGGATTAATAATTGAAGCTGGTGACGTTCGCGAAGTTCACCATGTTGCCCTATTAATTGGTTATGGCGCAGGTGCCGTTAACCCATATTTGGCCATGGAATCAGCTGAAGACTTAGTACTTCAGGGTGTAATCACAGAAATCACACCTGAAAAAGCAGTTCGTAATTTAATCAAATCACTTGGTAAAGGTGTGCTTAAAGTTATGTCCAAAATGGGCATCTCAACAATTGCGTCCTACACGGGCGCCCAAGTTTTCGAAGCTGTTGGATTATCAAAAGAACTTGTAGATGAGTTCTTTACCGGCACCACCTCACGACTTGGTGGCATTAATCTTGAAATGATCGCGCAAGAAACGATCGCTCGACATCACATTGCTTATCCACCAGGCGGAGAGATTCCTGGAACGAAACGGTTACCGATTGGCGGCGAATATCAATGGCGTCGTGAAGGAGAGCCACACTTATTTGATCCGGAAACCGTGTTTACCTTGCAGCATTCAACGCGCAATAAGCGATATGACATTTTCAAGCGTTACACCACTCGAGTCGATGATCAAAGTAAGCGCCTAATGACGCTACGTGGATTATTTGAATTTAATTACGGCTTGAAACCTGAAATTTCAATTGATGAAGTAGAACCTGTTGAATCAATAATTAAGCGATTCTCAACTGGAGCCATGAGTTACGGGTCGGTTTCAAAAGAGGTTCATGAAACCCTGGCCATTGCAATGAATCGACTTGGAGCGAAATCAAATACCGGTGAAGGTGGCGAAGATCCAGAGCGTTTCATTCCGCTACCAAATGGTGATTCCAAGCGTTCGGCAATCAAGCAAGTGGCATCTGGCCGATTTGGTGTTACGAGCGAATACTTGGTTAACAGCGATGACATTCAAATAAAAATTGCTCAAGGCGCAAAACCTGGCGAAGGCGGGCAGCTACCTGGGCAAAAAGTTTATCCATGGGTGGCAAAAGTTAGACATTCAACTCCGGGCGTTGGTTTGATTTCGCCACCTCCTCATCATGACATCTATTCGATCGAAGATTTAGCGCAATTAATTCATGATTTGAAAAATGCAAATAAGGACGCCCGGATTCACGTCAAGTTAGTAGCAGAAGTTGGTGTCGGCACTGTTGCAGCTGGCGTAAGCAAAGCCCATGCTGATGTGGTTTTAATTTCTGGTCACGATGGTGGAACTGGTGCTTCTCCGCTTACTTCAATTAAACATGCTGGTGCACCTTGGGAGCTTGGTCTAGCTGAAACTCAGCAAACGCTTCTGGTAAACGGTTTGCGCGATCGAATCGTGGTCCAAACTGACGGACAATTAAAAACTGGTCGCGACGTAATAATCGCAGCGCTATTAGGTGCCGAAGAGTATGGATTCGCAACGGCTCCGCTTGTGGTTTCTGGTTGCATCATGATGCGGGTATGTCATTTAGATACCTGTCCAGTAGGTGTTGCAACTCAAAATCCGGAATTGCGGGCTAAATTCAGCGGCAAACCAGAATTCGTTGAAACATTCTTTGAATATATTGCCGAAGAAGTTCGCGAACACTTAGCAAAGCTTGGCTTTAA
This sequence comes from uncultured Actinomycetes bacterium, assembly GCA_964343655.1. GTDB lineage: Bacteria > Actinomycetota > Actinomycetes > Nanopelagicales > Nanopelagicaceae > ZLKRG08. The sequence continues at coordinate 1,981 of CAYFKK010000094.1, forward strand.
ATCAATCGAAGAGGCAATTGGCCATGTCGAATATTTAAATACCAAAGCAGCTGTTGATCATTGGAAAGCGAACGGTCTTGATTTGGCGCCACTTTTGGTAAAGCCGGAAGTTGCTGGACCATTGCACAACACCACAAAGCAAGATCACGGTTTATTAGGAGCGCTTGATAACAAATTAATTGAACTTTCGAAATCTGCGCTGGAATCAGGCGAGCAAGTTAATCTTGACTTACCAATTCGAAACGTTAATCGCACAGTCGGAACCATGCTAGGTGCTGAGATCACACGAAAATATGGTGCGACGGGTCTGCCAGATGACACCATAAATATCACTTTACATGGCTCTTCCGGACAGTCATTAGCTGCATTCATACCTAAGGGCCTGACTATCAGGCTGTATGGCGATGCCAATGACTATGTAGGAAAAGGAATTTCAGGTGGTCGGGTAATTATTCGGCCTGATGAAAAGGCGAAATTTAATTCGGCTGAAAACGTAATTGCTGGAAATGTAATCGGTTATGGTGCAACAACTGGTGAAATCTTTGTTCGTGGAATTGTTGGCGAAAGATTCTGCGTTCGAAATTCCGGTGCAACTGCAATCGCCGAAGGAATTGGCGATCACGGTTGCGAATATATGACCGGTGGAAAAGTTGTAATTCTGGGCAGCACTGGTCGTAATTTCGCAGCGGGGATGTCTGGGGGCGTGGCATATGTGCTCGACATCAATCCACAAAATGTAAATGGGGAGTTAGTTGATTTGTTAGCAGTGCCAGAAAATCGCCGGGAAGAATTGAAATCAATGATTTCTAAATTCCACGCTGAAACTGGATCTGAAATTGCCGAAGAAATTTTGAAAGACTGGAGTTCAAATTTAAAGCGATTTACTTTGGTGCTGCCACGCGATTATGCAAAAGTACTAGCAGCTATTGAAACCGCGACTGCAAAAGGATTGGATATTGATAAATACGTAATGGAGGCGGTAGCAAATGGCTGATCCACGTGGTTTTATTAAATTTTCTCGCGAGGTTCCGAAGCGTCGCCCAGTAGATGTGCGAATTAAAGATTGGAAAGAAGTTTACGAACCACAATCGATTGAAAGCCTA
>CAYFKK010000095.1:0-3036 GCA_964343655.1 uncultured Actinomycetes bacterium
TATCTGGCATCAACACTCGAGCCCATTGAATTGCGCCCATTCCAATAAAGAAGAGGGAACCGGCTAGTCCTAGACCTAAAAATAATTGGTGGGCATTGGTGTTACCAAGAATTGGCACGAAGATCATCAGATCTTGCGGCATGAAAATATATGTACCAATAGTTCCAACGGTAGAGATTGCTGAAAGTGTAAAAAGTAATGCAATCTGACGTTCGTAACGTTTTGCTACTTTTTCATCGTGATCGGCTTCGCGATGTTTATGCTCTGGCAAACCAGGATTTTGAAACGGTGTGAGTTCGTTTGACATTTTTCTACCTTGCTTTCGAGGCTAACCAGACAGCTACGCCAATTAAAATTCCAAGACCTAAGGTCCAAATTAATAACCCTTCAGTAACTGGGCCAACTCGACCTAGCGCTGCGCCACCAAGCTGTGGTTCTTTCTCGGCCGACTTAATCCACTTAATGATTGAAAGTTTTTCATCAGGGGTAAGAGTTTTGTCGCTGAAAACTGGCATTGATTGCGGACCAGTAACCATGGCTTCGTAGATGTGTTTTGGTTCAACGCCCATAAGTGTTGGCGCGTACTTACCTTGAGTTAAGGCGCCACCTTGTGCCGCAAAGTTATGGCACATAGCGCAATTGGTTCTAAATAGTTCGCCACCTTCGGCAGTTGATCCATCGCGCTCATAATTCAACATCTCTTCGGTAGGAATTGCTGGCCCTGGTGCAAGTGATGCCACATATGCGGCGAGCGCAGCAGTTTGGGCTTCGTCATAAACCGGTGGCTTGCGCATTGCTTGCACCGACATATCTGCCATCGGCATTCGACCGGTGCCAACTTGGAAATCAACGGAGGCCGCGCCAACTCCAATAAGTGATGGCGCAACTTCGCCACCTTCGGCATTTAGACCATGACAAGAGGAACAGCCAGCTGCGAATAGTTTTTTACCTTCGGCAATTTGTGCCGTGCGATCTGATTCAGTAACTGCAATCTTGGCAGTTTCAGCTTGGGCAAATGAAAAAGTGCTTCCGACGAAGATTAAAGCGATTAAAAGCAATACGGGAGTTGCGAACTTCGTACGACGAAATCGAGCGAACAATTAATAACCCCTTACTACTTAATCAAGTAAATTGCTGAGAAGAGCGCAATCCAAACTACATCGACGAAGTGCCAGTAGTAGGAGACCACGATTGCCGTTGTGGCTTGGGAATGTCCGAAGCGACGAGCTTTGGCAACTCGAAGCAGTACCAACATAAATGCAACTAAACCACCGGTCACGTGCAGACCATGGAAACCAGTTGCAATATAAAAAACTGAGCCATATGCATTCGATGAAATTGTTAAACCTTCTTGAACTAAATGGGCATATTCATAAATTTGGCCGGATACGAAGAAGGCACCCATAAGCGTGGTTAACGCAAACCATTCCCGCATTCCCCACTTGCTCATTTGCCAGAGTGATCCGGTTCGATTTGGTTGGAAGCGTTCGGCAGCAAAGACACCAAATTGGCAGGTAACAGAAGAGAGCACCAGTACCGTGGTGTTAATTGCCGAGAACGGAATATTTAAAATTTCAGTTGATTGCAACCAAACTTCTGGTCCTTGAACACCGCGCGTGGTGAAGTACATTGCAAAGAGCGCTGCAAAGAACATAAGTTCGCTTGAGAGCCAAACAATGGTTCCGACTGCGACCAAGTTCGGTCGATTCACCTTGTAAGTGGTGCTAGACATGGCACGATTATCGCGTAAAAGCGCAATTAGGTCATATTGAGTCGAAGGCGCTACCCGTGAAATATGCCACCTGAACTAATGAGGCTAAATACCTGCTGATACCTGCTCATACTTGCTCGTACTTGCTCAGCCACTCTAGTTAAGTGACTATTATTGGCAGCATGGCATTACGGATTGCGGTCTACTCCGACGACTCGGCAACCCGCTCTGCAATTAAAACCGCGCTGGGAAGCAAAATCGCCAGTGATCTTCCTGAGATTGAAATTCTTGAATTCGCCACTGGACCAGCTCTGCGTTTATATATGGACCAACGCGGCACTGATGGAAAACTTCGCGCCGAATTGTTGATACTTGATGGCGAGGCAGTTCCTGAAGGTGGCATGGGGATGGCTCGCCAATTTAAAGATGAATTATTTCAATGCCCGCCAATCATGGTGGTAATCGCTCGCGCAACTGATTCTTGGCTAGCGGCTTGGTCTCGAGCTGAAGCGTCAGTAATGCATCCGATTGATCCATTTACAATTTCAAAAACTGCTGCTGAATTAATCCGGGCACGCGCGCTCGCAACTGCCTAACGCATGGCATGGGCGCAGGCGCTTGATTTACTAGAAAATCGCCTCGATTTACCCGAAGAGTTAGTGCGCTTTTGCATGCGCGACATTCTCGAAGGAAAAGCCGACAACGAAACCATAAAAAAATTTTTGCTGGCACTCAAATCTAAGGGTGAATCAGCCGAAGAAGTTGGCGCGTTGGTCGCCGAGATGTATGAACATGCTGCACCGATCTACATTCCGCAGCGCGCTGTAGATATCGTCGGCACTGGTGGCGATGGCATGAACACCATCAATATTTCAACGACCGCAGCGATTGTGGCGGCTGCAGCCGGCGCCGTAGTTGTTAAGCACGGAAATCGCGCTGCAACTAGTAAGTGCGGTTCGGCAGATTTATTAGAAGCTTTGGGCGTTGCAATTAATTTAGATGGAAAGTTGGTTGCTGAATCGGTTAACCAGATAGGTATCGGATTTTGTTTTGCGCCGAATTTCCATCCGGCAATGAAAAATGCTGCGGCTGCTCGAAAAGAATTAGGAACACCTACGATTTTTAATATTTTGGGGCCTTTGGCTAATCCAGCTAAACCAAAGGCAGCGGCTATTGGGGTAGCAAAAGCCGAATTACATTTAGTGATGGCGGAAGTTTTAGGAAATCGATCGGTCGAAGGCTTTGTCTTTCGTGGCGATGATGGATTAGATGAATTGACTTTGACCACGAGCTCGCAAGTATTAACTATTGGAAATGGTGAAATT
>CAYFKK010000096.1:0-2983 GCA_964343655.1 uncultured Actinomycetes bacterium
TTCCACTTGAACTTCCGCCACCGCCACTTGCACCAGCAGGACCAGGTGCACCTTGAACACCTTGAACTCCTTGCGCACCAGTGGCTCCAGTTGCACCTTGTGGACCTGCAGGACCTTGGGGACCAACCAAGGAAGCAAGCCACTGTGTAACAGTGCCCTTGAAACCATTTGCAACTGCAAGTTCATATGCAGATTTTCCAGTTGCACCTGGTGCGCTTGAGCTGTTTGCATTACCGAGAACAATTACATCGCTATTAGTTCCGTTTATAACTTCACCGCGCACTGGACCTAGTGCACCGGTAGTTGATAAACCAGTTCTAACAACTGGAATTGTTCCGTTAAAAAGAATTGGACCTTGGGTTCCATTACGTCCGTAAGATTGATATTGGATCGAAAGTGGATTAGTTGAATTTCCCTTGGCTTTTGTTGCGGTAAGAATTATTTTTGTTTCCGCAGCAGATGCTTTATTCAAATTCCCAGAAAAAAATAAAGCAAAACTAATTGTTATAAATATAAAATTGCGCGCAAAGGACCTTGCACTGCTGAGTGCCTTTTTACTCATAATTGCGGTCCTAGTAGGAGTGGTCCTTTTCTCCTGGGGGTAATTGAACTTTTTATGCAAGAAACCCACTTAAACTGGCAAGAAACCCAGCGTGAACTGGGGTGAGGCAGCGGGGTTTTCCCTATCGCCCAAAACCCCGATTTTGGTGCTCCAAATAGGTCCGAATTTGCTCGATTTAAGCCTAGGTAGCCCAGTTTCATCACCCAGCCAGCGATAATTTGAGGGTGAGCCGCTTGCGCGTAATGGTTGTTGAGGATGATGACTTCACTCGTTCAACCGTTGTCAGCGCACTGCAAATTCAAGGCATAGATGTAATCGGGCAATCATCTGCAGTCGGTCCAGCAATGACATTATTTAAAGAGTTGAAGCCTGATGCGGTAGTTCTAGATCTTGATCTGGGTGCAGGTCCAAATGGAATTGATTTAGCTTTTGCAATTCGGCGCAAGATTCCAAATGTTGGAATTGTAATTCTGACAACCTTTGAGGATCCGCGATTGCTTCATCCCAAGATTCCAAATCCACCAATGGGAACTGTTTACCTTGTGAAGCGTAAAGTTTCTGAAATTGGTTCTTTATATAAATCAATTGAGAAGTCAATTGCGAATATGAAGAATCAAAAGAGTACGCCAAGTGGAAAAAACGAAGTTGCTCCAGAACTAGCAAAAGTCACTGAAGCGCAGCTTGAGACTATGAAGTTGATTGCTGAAGGGCACTCTAATTCGGAAATTGCCAAAATTCGTGGCGTGACCGAAAAATCTATCGAGCAGACCATTTCTAGATTAGTTGCACATTTAGATCTACCAAAAGGTGCAAGCAAGAATCAAAGAGTTCAGATTTCAAAAATGTATTTCCGTCTCACAGGTTCTCGGACGGCCTAAGTGAAAGTAGATGAAAGTCAAAGAATAAATCTTGGAGGCAAGTCAGCCTTCAACTGGAAACTCTTTGGCCTTGCTCTCCCATTAATTATTTTTGAACCACCGCTTACTGAAAGTGAATTTAGTTTAAATTGGGTTTTCTGGCGCTGGACTCTTGCAACACTGGTTGCCACAATCCCAATGCTTGTCTTGTTTGCACTTGGTGATTTCTTCTTTTTCGGCGAACGTCACCGCAAACCAATCCGTGACTGGATGGTTTTCGGTTATGGTTTCTTAATCGGTGCCTCATTTGGAACCACTTTTGGCCTATTAACTTTTGCTTTCAAAGTGCAGAATGAAGAGATTTTCCTGCAGACTCTGCAACGCGGAATCAGCTACGGGCTAATCGGAATGCTCCTATTGCCATTTGGTTCATTACTTACCAGCGCCGTCGAGGTTTACAACAGCGATCGCGAAGCTTTAATTGCCGAACGAATGCTCATTGAGAGCCAAAAAGCCGAAAGCCGTGCTGTGATTGAAAGTCTTCGCTCATCGCTGAGCCACAAAGTTGATGAGAATTTGCTTCAGATAATTGAGAATTCTAAAGAGTATTTCAACACCAAAAAAAGGTCCCTTGAAGAGAACTGGGAGTTATTGGCAGAGCGATTGCGCCAGGCTGCCCTAGAGACGATTCGTCCTTTTAGTCACACGCTGCATCGAAGAGGCGAAGAAATAACTTACCGCGTTCGATTAAATGAACTTGCAAGTTACGTCGCATATAAATTCGATGTGCACATAATTCTCACTCTCTTTGTCTACCTTGTTACCACCCACCACCTACTTTTCACGCCAGATGACAAGATTTCGGGATTGAAATTTATTGCAGTTAAGATGGCAGTTCTATTGCTTTTATTGCTTTTATTGAAATTTTTAAGCCGAATAGCAATTTTCCATAAGTTAATTGGTTTTTCAGTGCTCTTAATTCTAAACAGCGTTGCTTTCGTCTATCTAAGTAATTTAGCCATAAATAAATTAGGACTTGAAATACCTGTGCTTAATTCCAGCACTTATGATGGATTCTTGGTTGCAGGATTAATAGTTTTAATTTCATTAGGAATGGCTTTCTTGCATGGCGGCCATGCCGAAATCGAATTCCTAGAACGAAGAATTAGCGAAGAACAACTCGAAACCATGTTGTTACGTCGCGAAGAAGGTCGAATCAGCCGTGAATTAGCAAAGTATCTCCATGGAACTATTCAATCTCGACTTATGGCTTCAGCAATTGGCCTAGAAAGTGCGGGAAAACGCGGTGATATCAAGGCGCTTCAAAAGGAAGCAAAGACTGCCTATAAAAATCTAAAACTTCCAAGTGAAAGATACTTCAGCGCCCCAGAAGTAAGTTTGAAAGCTGAGATTGATAAAGTCCTAGCAAAATGGAAAGGCTTAATCGATATTAAATTAAGTATGCCCAAGACAATTCCATCGCTAGCAGCGGATCTGGTGCAGGATATAGGTAATGTCATTAATGAAGGATTATCAAATGCATTTCGTCATGGAATTGCCGATA
>CAYFKK010000097.1:0-2948 GCA_964343655.1 uncultured Actinomycetes bacterium
CCAGTTGCACCAGTTAATCCTTGTTCACCTTGTGGTCCACGTTCACCTTGTGGACCGGGCGTACCAGCTCCACCAGAACTTGCACCGCCACCAGAGCCACTTGCACCTGCAGGTCCAGCGACACCTTGAACACCTTGTTGTCCTTGTGGTCCGGCAACACCAGCTGGTCCTTGCACACCTTGCGGACCAATTAATGATGCAAGCCATTGATTTAGAGATCCTTTGAAGCCAGCATCTTTTGCTAATTCATAAGCTGATTTACCTGGAACGCCAGTTAAATTTCCAACTGCGCCATTTCCATTTCCGAGAATTAAAACATCGGAATTTCCAGTACCAATTGTTTCGCCACGAACTGGGCCAAGTGCACCAGTAGTTGATAAACCAGTACGAACAACTGGAATAGTGCCGTTAGGCAGGATAGGGCCAAGCGGTCCACTTCTGCCTAACGTCTTGTACTTATTCACCAGCGATTGCGAAACTTTTGAAGCTGCGAACGCTGGATTTATGGCATTAATTGAGATTGCGATTACGATAAAAAGGCGCGCGAAACGAACTAATGCATGTTTTGCATTTCTTGCATTCATTCGCATCTCTTCGCCTCAATAGAGGTGGCCAAACCTCTGATGCGTAGGAAACTCGTAATTCAACTTTGCTGCTCATATTGGCAAGGTTTACCTCTATATATAGGTGTTAGCGCTGGGGGAAACCCCGTAGGCACGGGATACTTATTCAATGGCCCGCTTGCGTGTAATGGTCGTTGAAGACGATGACTTCACCCGTTCGACCGTGGTTAGCGCGCTGCAAATTCAAGGAATTGATGTCGTGGGGCAATCATCTTCCGTTAGCCCAGCAATGGTTTTATTTAATGAATTAAAACCTGATGCAGTTGTTCTTGATTTAGATCTAGGCGCTGGTCCAAATGGAATTGATTTAGCAACAGCAATTCGGCGCAAGCGACCAAATGTTGGAATCGTAATTCTTACAACTTTTGAAGATCCAAGGTTGCTACATCCAAAAATACCTGCGCCACCATCTGGTACTGAATATTTAGTTAAGCGCAAAGTTGGCGAGATTGGCTCGCTTTATAAGTCAATCGAAAAGTCAATTGCAAATGTGAAGAACTCCAAGAGTTCACCAGCACTCAAAAAAGAAGTCGCACCTGAATTGGCGAAAGTAACTGAATCCCAATTAGAAACAATGAAGCTAATCGCCGAAGGATTATCCAATTCCGAGATCGCCAAAGTACGTGGCGTATCCGAAAAATCTATTGAACAAATTATTTCTCGATTAGCGGCACACCTGGATTTACCGAAAGGCGCACAGAGCAACATGCGGGTGCAGATTTCAAAAATGTATTTCCGATTAACTGGTTCCCGGACAGCATAGATGGCCAAAGAAGCAGCGCCCAGAGTTCGACTGGGTGGCAAATCGGCATTTAACTGGAAATTCTTAGCCTATTCATTACCGTTGATAATTTTCGAAGTTCCATTTACGTCAAACAATGAAGGCGATTGGTGGACTTTTTGGCGCTGGACTGCGGTTTCATTAATTGCAACTTTAGTGATTATCGTTATGTACGCACTGGGCGATTTTTATTTTTTTCATGACCGCGAACAACGCCCGATTCCAGACTGGCTTACTTATTTCTATGGATTCTTAACGGGCGCTTTATTTGGCGGAGCCCTCGGCGCTCTCACGTATTTGGCAAAACTAAAGAATGAAAATCTAATCCAGCAAATATTAGAAAGCGGTTTATCAAGTGGTCTAACCGGTGCGCTATTGCTGCCGCTCAGTTCGCTGGTGTCCTACTCAGTCAGCGTTTACAAAAGTGATCGCGAAGCTTTGATTGCTGAACGCATGCTTATTGAAAGTCAGAAGGCGGAAAGTAAAGCCGTTGTCGAAAGTCTACGGTCGTCGATGAGTAATAAAGTGGATGAGAACCTGCTCGAAATTATTGAAAATTCTAAGGAATTTTTTAATTCAAAGAGTCGATCACTTGAACAGAACTGGGAATTATTGGCCGGGCGCCTAAGATCCGCCGCATTAGAAACTATTCGCCCTTTTAGCCACAAACTACATCGGCGGGGCAGCGAAATAAATTACCGAGTTCAAATCATGGAATTAGCCAGTTACATCGCCTACAAATCTAGGGTTCATGTATTTCTTTCGGTCTTTATTTATTTCACTTTGACTTATCACACTTATTTCATCTATTCAGATCTTTCACAAGGTTTTAAGAAATTAGGAATTCGAATCGCAACACTTATTTCTATACTCGCAATCGTGAAGTTCTTACGTAGCCGGAACTTTTTTCGCGGCCCTTACAGTTTTATTGGAATTTTGACAATCGCGAGCTTGATATTTTCTTACCTGACTCAACGAATCAATCATTCCTTTGGGTTAAAAGCCGAGAATTTTTCTACTTACCTTTATGACTCAGCAGTGCTGTTAATTGTGGTTTTAACAGTTTCACTGGGTATGGCATTTCTATACGGCGGCCATGCGGAAATTGAATTTTTAGAGCGACGAATCAGCGAAGAACAATTAGAGACGATGTTACTTCGCCGCGAAGAAGCCCGAATCAGCCGCGAATTGGCAAAGTATCTACACGGGACCATTCAATCTCGATTAATGGCATCTGCAATTGGCGTTGAGAGTGCGGGGCGCAGAGGAGACAAGAAAGCTTTACAACGAGAAGTAAAGCAAGCCTACAAAAACTTAAAAGTTCCAAGTGCTTCTTATTTCAGTAACCCAGAAACCACCATCAATGAAGAAATCAAAAAAGTAGTAGCCAAATGGAAAGATTTGATGGACATTAAAACTTCCATCGCAAAAACAATTCCAGCCTTACCGGATAATTTGGTACAAGATATTGGTAACGCTGTTAACGAAGCACTTTCAAACGCGTTCCGCCATGGTTCAGCCCAGAAAGTTTCAATCAAAATTTC
>CAYFKK010000098.1:0-2935 GCA_964343655.1 uncultured Actinomycetes bacterium
ACCAAATGGCGTAATGTATTGGCGTAATGTAATTAAAAAAGCCTAAATTGAGCGTGAAAACTCAATCTGTGCGATTCTAGGAGTCTCCACTTCATGAATGATTTCGCCGAAAAATACAAAGCCGCAACTGAAGAATTTTTAAATACCGTTGCTTCACTAAAAGATAATGATTTCGATAAATCTGATTCAGAAGGTTGGACTCCACGCCAAGTTATTCACCATATGGCAGATAGCGAAGCTCAGTCCTATGCGAGGTTGCGCCGGCTAATCGCAGAACCTGGAACCACAATTCAAGGTTATGACGAGGGCAAATGGGCGGAGAGCGAAACACTTGGTTATAAAACGGAAGACATTACTAATTCTTTGGAAATAATTAAATCAGTGCGCAAGGCTTCTTATGAATTAATAAAACGTTTAAGTGAAAAGGAACTCGCCAATTCTGGAATCCATTCAGAAACTGGCAATTACACAGTAATGAATTGGCTGGAAACTTACACGAAGCATCCAGTAGATCATTCAAATCAAATAAAAGGTCAACTTTCAGGGAGATAGGGAGACAAATGATTTCAATAGAAAAATCTCTTCGCCATATGGCTTGGTCTAATCAATTATTTTTTGACGATATCTCCAAGTTACCATCAGATATTTATGGATTTAGAGTTTCAGATACGGAGTGGCCGGTCGGCAAAGTACTTACTCATATCATCGGAGCAGCCGAGTGGTATCGATACTGTCTTTATGGAATCAAGTGGACTGACTTTCAGCGAATCGATAGCCACGAACGCTTGCTTGAATCAAAGAAATATTTAGCTGAAATGGATCAACTGTTTATAGAAGAATCTTTAAAGAGCGATCGTGAAGTTAGTTTTCAAGATGAGGGTGGCGAAACAAAAGCGCTTGTCTCAACAATTTTGAGCCAAGTGGTTAATCACACCGCAGAACATAAGGGTCAGATTTCTACGATATTGGCTTCTAAAGGAATTAGCTTCAGTCTCGATCATCTTGATGTCTGGGCTTACTCAAAGTCATTTAACGGTTAAGAAGTGCAGGTAGTTCTTGCCGGTTTTTTAACCGGCCTTTCTCTAATTGTTGCTATTGGTGCACAAAATGCATTTATTTTGCGACTCGGATTGATGCGAGCTCATGTAGGTGTAGCTGTTGCAATTTGTGCTGCGTCAGATGCGCTACTAATAATTATTGGAACTGCCGGAATGGGCGCCTTGGTTCAATCTCACAAATCAGTTTTACGAGTTATCGCCTGGGTTGGCGCCGTCTATTTACTTTATTTTGCATTTAACGCAGTTAAAAGAGTCTTTAAAACAGAATCGCTAAACGCGGCCGAAACAAACGTAATGAGTAAAAAAGCTGTGGTCTTATCGGTTTTAGGATTTACTTGGTTAAATCCACATGTTTACCTAGACACTGTCTTATTGGTCGGTTCAATTGGTAGTCAATTTGGGAGTAATCGATGGTGGTTTGCGCTAGGTGCGTCGTTTGCAAGCCTTATTTGGTTTGTTGCCCTCGGTTATGGTTCGAAGGCAGCCGCAAGAGTTATGGCAAAGCCAATTACCTGGCGAATCCTTGATATTTTTATTGCAGTAGTTATGACATCAATCGCAATAAGTTTGATCAGAACCGCTCTACATAGCTAGCGGGATAATCACTTCATTGTGTCTTAAAAAACCCGGTTTCCAGGGCGGATCGAATCTTGCTATCTGCATCGGACCACTAGCTTTTAGCCCATCTCGATTCATAATTTCGCGCAGCTCTGCTTCCTTCTGTTCGACTTTGTGCCAAGAGGTGTAACCATTGAACGAAAGCGCGATTGCGTAATACTCCGGTAAATGGCGAAGAGAAACATTTGTATTTTTAGGTAGCGGCAGCGAAGCAATATTTGCGTGGGCCGGCATAACGAAAGAGACAATCCAAGAGTGTTCCGCCTTCTGTTCCTGAATAACCGGAGCTGTCATCGCGATGCGATTTTGGGAAATATATGTAACGAGAGGCCTAAAGCCAAGATTGCCAGCGTTTTCGTAACTTGAATTTACAGTTACTTCTGCAAGAACACAGGGGTGGTAGCGACGTACTTCTGCACCCTCAAGTTTTTTAATTAAATCGTATTTTTGTTGTTCAGTTGCCACTTATCTTACTTTCGATAGGAAATTCTTAAGTGCTTTCTTGCCGCCGCTTTGGATGTGTGGACCGTGGGTAAATGCGGCAGTGTCAAAATCTAAATCCAAGAATTTAAGCGCTGTTTTTTTGCTTTGTTCGAAGCTCGTGCAGAATGCCGAGAGAGACCAATATCTCGCAAATCCATAATTAACCAAAGAATCACCTGTAATCAAAACGCCACTTTCTTTAAATAAAAATGAAGAATGTCCTGGAGTATGCCCTGGCGTATGGATTACTTCCAACCCGCCACTAATCGGCAAGATTTGGCGATCATGCATAACTTCATCAACTTTAACTTGGGCATGATTTCCAAATGGCATAAATCTAAAGAAGAGTCCGGCAAAGTGTGACAAATCCCGAGGTGGATTCTCGCCAGTCTCCATATATTTCTTTTCTTCTTCGTGCGCATAAACTTTGGGTGTCCCTAAGTTCTCAATCAATTTAGGAGCTCCATCGGTGTGATCAGAATGGGAATGGGTAAATAAAATTCTTCTGACATCAGAATGGTTACTACCAAGATAATCAAGAGCAGAAATTATTTTCTTGTAAGCATGCTTGAGACCAGCATCAATTATTGTTACAGAATTATCTTCCTCAATCACAATATATGAATTAATTGCACTTCCCATGGTTGGAACGCGATAAACGTTTCTAGCTATTTGAATTGCAGGCGCGGCCACATCTAATTATTACAAGTTAAGTGGAATATGCGTAGAGTGAATTTGATGTTATGGGTTACAGACCGGACAAAACCTTGGCTCTA
>CAYFKK010000099.1:0-2855 GCA_964343655.1 uncultured Actinomycetes bacterium
GGTTTTAAGTCAGCTGCGATTCATGGAGATTTGGGCCAACCCGCTCGCGAGCGGGCGCTAGCCGATTTCAAATCAAATAAGCGAGACGTTCTCGTAGCTACTGATGTCGCTGCGCGTGGCATCGACATCGACGGAATTACTCACGTAATTAATTACCAATGTCCCGAAGATGAAAAAACTTATTTGCACCGGATCGGTCGAACAGCCCGCGCTGGCGCATCTGGAATTGCAGTTACTTTTGTTGATTGGGATGAATTACCAAGATGGAGTCACATAAATCAATCTCTCGAATTGGGAATTGCTGACCCGGTGGAAACTTACTCGTCTTCCGAACACCTTTTCAGTGATTTAAAAATTGCGAAAGAAGTGAAGAGCACATTACCTAAGGCGCAATCAGAGCACCGAAAGTCTCCAGAGCGACCAACGAGAGTAAAGCGAGAGCGGAAACGAACTAAGAAATCGTCCCTTGAGAAACAATAGTTGTAATCGCATCAACCAACATTTGTACTGCAATGGCGGCACAAAGTAGTCCGGCTATTCTTGCCACCAATGTAATTCCAGATTTTCCGATAACTCGGACAATTGATGCTGAGCCAATAAGCACTAATGCAATAACCACATGTATCAAAATTGTTGCAGTAATTAAAGCTGTAGTTTGGCCATAATCGTTGATTTTTTGAACAAAGATCATGATTGCAACAATGGCACCAGGACCGGCCAAAAGCGGGGTTCCGAGCGGAACCATTGCCACATTGGTATTTGTAACTTTTCGTTCTTCAGATTCTTTTCCGCTTAATAATTCAAGTGAAACCATTAGAAGCAATAAACCTCCGGCAATTTGCATTGCTTGAATCGAAATATTTAAATAATTCAAAATCAATCGACCAAATAGCGCAAAAGTTGTGATCACAATCAAGGATGTAAGGGCGGCTTGGATTGCTAGTTTACGAATTTCACCTTTTGGTCTGGTGCCAACAATCGATAAAAAAATTGGTGAAACACCAGGAGGATCCATGATTACAAAGAGGGTCACAAATGCTTGAACACCAAAAGTAAGCGCAGTTACATTAGACATTAATTACTCTCCTGGCGTTAGCCAAAGATTCTAGCCGTTCCCACTCTTCGGGGGCGGTTGAATTTTCACCTAAAAGATTTAATTTTCCATCACCGTGATAATCACTCGATCCAGTAATACAGAGAGCTAAATCAACGGAAATATTTCGCAAAATCTCACGTTCGGACGGATTGTGGTCTCGATGGTCAACTTCAATGGCATTTAATCCAGCTGCGACCCATTTTTCAAAAAAATCTGAATTAAGTAATTCGCCTCTGAATGATGAAAATGCGTGCGCGACAACTGATACTCCGCCCGCAGCTTTGATTAATTTGATGGCCTCGATTGGAGTTGGCGCCAAATGTGAAACATAATATTTTGAATTATTATTTAAATATTTCTCAAAAGCGACATCGCGATTTGGAACGATTCCTTTCGCAACTAACGCGTCAGCTAAATGTGGTCGACCAAGAGTGGCGCCATCTGGGCGCCTAGCTTCTACGTCGGCCATAGAAATCTCAAAACCGTCTGCCTGAAGTAACGCAACCATCTTTTCCATGCGCGGAATTCGATCATCACGAGAAAGTTCAAGTGCCTTCTTTAAGGGCTGATAATTCTCATCAAAAAGCAGCGCTCCGATGTGCACACTCTTTCCCTCTTCAGTAATGCACGAAATTTCTGCACCAAGAACTAATTGCAACATACCGCGTCGAGCATTCGTTGCTTCGGACCAACCAGCGGTTGTGTCGTGATCAGTAAGTGCAATTACATCTAATCCAGAAAGGACTGCCTCATGCATTAATTGCGTCGGAGTATCAGTTCCATCGCTAAAAGTGGAATGCGTGTGTAAATCAATTTTCATCGTTGCGCAAGATTACTAAAGAACAGCCAATTAAAATAAGAATAATGCCAAACCAAATTCCACACGCTGGTTTTTGGTTCAGCCACCAAGTTGCCAAAAGTGCCGCAACTGGCACCTCAAAGAAAACTATTAACGAAACTACCGCTGGTGATACCCGTTTCAAAACTGAATTAAACATACTGTGACCAAGCAACTGAGCTCCTAAAATCAACCCCAACAAAATAAGCAATTGCTTTGCTTCGAATTGAAATATGTTTGGCGAAATTAAAAGCGCAATTGGTAGTGCAGAAATAGCGCATATGAAATAGCAAATTGCCATATAGGTAGTGGATTCAATTTCCCGTTGTGCTTTAGCGCCTGCCATCACATAAAGCGCGGCTAACGCGCCACCAATTAGCGCAGCGAGATCTCCAAAAAATGATTTGGTTGAGATATTTAAATCAACGCCTGTAATTACCAAAACTCCAATGAAACTTATGACCATACCTAGCCAAGCTTTTTTCGAAACGCGAACGCCATTCATAGCTACAAATATCGCAGCGAAAATTGGCTGGAGCGCAGTTATTGCAGTACCTGCTGCAACGCTCGTCAAGCGCATGGAAATAAAAAACCCCGTGAAATGTGCGGCCAAAATTACGCCAGCAATTGCCGACCATTTCAAACCATGCCGATTTGCAAATTGCTTGTGGCGAATCGCTAGAAAAAAAGTGAAGATTGCGCCGCCAAGATTGCGCCAAAAAATCAATGTCATGATTGGCATTGCACTCAAAGCAATAAGCGGCCCTGATGTGCCAATTCCAATAACTCCGAGGCTGAGTCGAAACAAATCACTCCGTTTTGGTAGTGATAATTGCTGATTCGACATCGGATTAACCTAGCCGATTAATAAATTGTTAACCGCCAATGTAGATGGAGCCGATACCCTTAGCCTATGAGCGG
>CAYFKK010000100.1:0-2728 GCA_964343655.1 uncultured Actinomycetes bacterium
CAATGGTCAAAGAGCACCTATGGGTTCTTTGGACAGATTACTTCAAGCCAAATCACTTTGAAGCACATCCACAACTTCACAACTTATTTAATGAGGCAACAAAGTTGGCCGGAGCAGCAGGCACAAAGAGCACAAACGACCCAGCAGTTGCAGATAAGTTAATCGCGAAGATTGACGAAATTGCAGAAATTTTCTGGGCGACCAAGAAATAAATATTTAAAATTATTTAGATTCAAATAGTTTTTGAGCAGCGGTGCGGGCGAGGAAAGTTACTCGCTCCACCGTTGATCTTTTTTGGATAGCTTTCAAAACTAAGCGCTCGCCTTCATAAATTTCACAAGAAAAAGTAAGCACGTTATTTAATTCACCCTCTTGAGCAACACATTCAGCGCTAGCTTGAAGCTCGGCGCCGATCGCTGCGGAGGTCGCCGCTTCTAAAGTCATTGAATTTAATATTGTTGAAATTCCGGTGCCACAATATTCGTCGAGAGCTGCAATGGCCGCTGATTCAAGAAGCGAAATCAAATTTGCATTTGAAACTACAGTTAAATCTCCCACTCCCTGCGCCGCCAAAGTATCACCTGGACGAACTGTCATTGTTGCAAAACCAAGAACGCCGACCAATGGCGGCATTGTCGATTCAGCTAATGGCAGATTCTCTGCAGCGGAGGACATAAGCCATATTTAATACTAGTAATTGTGAAAAGTGGGTGAAGCTGAGTCGATTATTTGGGTATTCAAGACCCTAATTTATTGATCATTGAATGCCGGCAATTAATTGTTGCCTTCTGGATTGCCAAATTCTTGGGTTCCCTCAATATGAATTTCTTGATGAATTACATTTCCGAACTCATCAATTTCAATTGAGACCTGACTCATTTTAAATTCCGTTACATATTGGGCAGCTTTAGCACCTTGATTATGAATCTGCATGTGAATCGAGTCATGAAGTTCTTGTGGCGCGGTTTCGCAGCAAGCGCCACGGAGCAAAGTTTGCATCAATTCATGCATCTTCCGTTCCGCCTCAAGCTCGGCGCGGCAGTCAGAGCAAACTTCTAAGTGGCGATCAACAATTGTTGGGTCAATCTCTAAAACTTCAAAAAATTGTGCTCCATCAGCAATCAACACAAGCGCATCATGAACTTGAAAGCAAGCAATCTCATTAGAACTCATTTTTGATCACCGCCCGAGGATTTTTTGGATGAATTTACATAACCAAGTTCTTTGGCATAGCTGGCTAACTTTTCACGAAGTTGTTTCCGGCCACGATGTAAGCGAGACATGATGGTTCCGGCCGGGACACCAACGATGTCGGCGATTTCTTTATAAGAAAATCCTTCTACGTCGGCTAAATAAACTGCAATCCGAAACTCTTCTGGAATTTCTTGTAGCGCGCGCTTGATATCGCTATCTGGCAAATTTTCTAACGCCGAAATTTCCGCCGATTTACCTTGGTCAGAAGTGTGCGATTGCGCTTTCGCTAATTGCCAATCCTCAATTTCAGGTTCGGCAGATAATTGAGGTTGGCGTTGTGCTTTGCGATAGTTATTTATAAACGTTGTTTGTAAAACGCGGTAAAGCCAGGCTTTTAAATTGGTGCCTTGTTCAAATTGATGAAACGAGGAGAAAGCCTTTAATAAAGTGTCTTGTACTAAATCTTTTGCATCATCTGGATTTTTTGTATATCGAAGCGCAGCGGCATATAGCTGATCAGTAAATGCCAAGGCATCACGTTCGAACCGCGCAGCTTTATCAGCCGGGGTTTCTTTGACCAGATCCATAGATGCCATTACGGGCAAGGTTATCGGGGCAAAGTTCGCTTGTATAAATTGAGCTAACTTGAGCGCGGCTACTTCGTTTTTAAGCGTCTGCTGATTGCGCTTTACCGATTTAACAATTGTGGCCACGCTATTAAAACGCCACTTAGTCAATAGTTATTCCGCTAGACCGCATCGAGCATTGGGCGGGCAGGTACTGGAATAACTCGACCATTTGGTGAGGTCCATTCGCAAGATCCATCTGGAAAGGATTTTAATTTCCAATCTCCATGAGTTTTGAGTCGGTGATGGCGTTTGCAAAGCACACCCATATTTTCTGGATTAGTCTTACCGCCCTTTTCCCATGGAATTGCATGATCAATTTCCGATCGCAGAGCCGATTTTCGACAACCTGGAAATCTGCAGGTGCGATCGCGCGCGATTAGGAAATCTTGCAATTGTTGTGGCGGTACATAAGTTTCTCGACCCATATCAAGCAAATTACCGGTGCCGGGATCAGTAATGAACTTCTTCCACTTTCCATCATTTGCAAAGTGGCGCGCAACGTCTGCTGGAATTGGGCCATATCCAGTTAAGAAGCCTGGATTATTTGCCAATCCAAGCGCAGTTGCTAAATCCATCACAATATTTATTGAAGCTGGACGCCGATGATGTTTAACCAGGTTACCTTTCATTGAAATCGCAAGTTCAGCAATTTCAATTAAGGCATCTGCTCGACGATTTTCCATGGACCGATCAACAATCTCTTTGATAATTCCAAGTTCTTCATTTGCCTTTTCAATTTCGACAAAAGTTTCGATTGCATTCATAACAGTCTGAGCACCTGCGGCTGGCAAAATCGCAAGGACTTGTGACATTCCATCCGAATCTGGATAGCAACGTACACTTCTAGTTTCCATGGCTTTTTCAACTTTTACTGCAAATAAATCAGGCGCTAATTTTGCGAAGGC
>CAYFKK010000101.1:0-507 GCA_964343655.1 uncultured Actinomycetes bacterium
AGCAAATACTTTAGAAGCGATTCATGCGTTTGTTCGGCATCCCAAGGGCAACCACCAGGTGAACGTAACTTATCCATTACCTCTTTGAGGCGAATAAGTTCTGAACTCATTTGACCAATGCAGAACCGGCTGGATCAAATGATGTTAAATCACCAGATTGATAATCCCATGTTCCAAAGCGAGGATTAATTTCTAATCCAACGCCCTTAATATGATCTTCGACTAGTTGTTGAACCACAGTTCCAGGATCGCCTATTTTTGATTTAGCCACTGCTTGGCTTAACGCGTCTGAAATTATTAAGGTTCGAACATATTTATCGAAGTCTCTTGGCGCGATATTTGCATTCACAAGTGCACTAGGCAGATTTTCACTTCCGCCAATTTGGGAAATTAGATCTACTTTCATCGAATCAATTTGACCCTTAGTTACATTAAAACCTTGAGATTTTCCAATTTGTAAAAACACTTCAGAAACCTTTTTTGAAAACCACCGAAAAAGGCCCTAAA
>CAYFKK010000101.1:517-2715 GCA_964343655.1 uncultured Actinomycetes bacterium
ATGATGACAATGATGGAAATCTTGCCTGCACCAACTTCAGAAATTAGATTGAATCTAAGTACATTTCTATTCAATTCTTCGCCCGACAATAATTGCAAACCATTTGTGTCTATTTTCGCGCGTTCTGCCAAAATTTCGTTGATACTTTTTTGAATTTCAGTTTGAGTAATTTCAGTCTTACCAATTGTGGCTGCGATTCCGCTTTGGCCACATCCGGTGAGTGCAATCAACAGAAATCCGATAGCCAAAAACTTTTTCACGGTTTACCTCTAACCTTCAATCAATTCGTCCATGATTTTCGTGACCCACTCAATTAACGAAGTATCCACTAAATCGGTGTTTTCTCCCAAAATTCTACTGAAGTCTTGCGGAAATGCGACAAGAGCCACATTGGAAGCCGATTTATAAATAGAGCGCGGATAAAGACGATCAAGTTTTATTACTTTCGACTCTGTTAATTTCAATGGCGAAATCCGAAGTTTGTTGCCCTGCATTAGAATTTCTTTTAATCCCAGTCTCTTTGCTCGGTATCTCAATTTTGCAATCTGTAATAAAAGATTAACCGGTTCTGGAATCGGGCCAAATCGATCCGTTAGTTCAGCATTAAATTCAGTAATTTCGTTCTCATACTTGATATCTGCCAATCGTCTATAGATATCTAATCGCAATCTTTCGGAATCAATATAAGTTTCGGGTAAATGCGCATTGACCGCTAATTCAATTCTGCAATCTTTATCTTGAGTTTCTCCCTGCACGATTCCGCTCTTAAATTCAGTTACTGCCTCACCAACCATTCGCATGTACAAATCAAAACCAACCTCTGCAATATGGCCAGATTGCTCTCCGCCCAGTAAATTCCCGGCGCCACGAATTTCTAAGTCCTTAAGCGCTACCTGCATACCCGATCCAAGTTCGGTATTTGATGCGATTGTATTTAGTCTCTCGATTGCAATTTCACTTAAAGGTTTATCGGCGTCATATAGAAAATAGGCATAGCCACGTTCCTTGCTTCGCCCTACTCGCCCTCTAATTTGGTGCAATTGAGACAATCCAAATAAATCAGCACGCTCCACAATTAAGGTGTTGGCATTTGAAATATCGAGTCCACTTTCAATAATTGTTGTACAAACTAATACATCAAATTTTCTGTTCCAAAAATCTATAATTACATCTTCTAGTGCGCTTTCTGACATTTGACCATGCGCAACCCTGATTCTGGCTTCCGGAATTATTTCTTGTAACTTCAGCGCTGCGCGATCAATGGATTCCACGCGATTATGGATATAGAAAATTTGTCCATCTCGCATTAATTCACGATGAATTGCTGCTTTTATTTGATTTGGATCGCTTGGTCCAACATAAGTGAGCACGGGATGGCGCTCTTCAGGCGGGGTTGAAATGGTGGACATTTCTCTAATTCCGGTAATTGCCATTTCTAGGGTTCTTGGAATGGGCGTAGCTGACATTGCTAAAACATCCACTCGTACTCTCAATTTTTTAAGTTCTTCTTTTTGTTCAACACCAAATCGCTGCTCTTCGTCAATAATCACTAAACCAAGATCGCGGAATTTCACATCATTTGAAAGTATTCTGTGAGTTCCAATTAATACATCAATTGAACCAGTTTCAAGTTCTTTTAATATTTCTTTGCGCTCTTTGGCGGTGTTAAATCTTGATAAACCAGCTACTTTTATTGGAAAGTTTGCATATCTTTGGCTGAAAGTTTTAAGGTGCTGTTGAACTAATAAAGTTGTTGGCACTAAAACTGCTACTTGTTTACCATCTTGTGTTGCTTTGAAAGCGGCTCGAATTGCAATTTCAGTTTTCCCGTACCCAACATCACCACAGACCAGGCGATCCATTGGAAATGAATCTTCCATGTCACGTTTTACCTCTTCGATTGTGCTCAATTGATCATCTGTTTCCACAAATGGAAAGCTGGCTTCTAATTCTTTTTGCCAGGTCGTGTCTGGCGAAAAAGCAAACCCTGGTTCACTTTTTCTTGCTGCATAAAGTCGAATGAGTTCGCCGGCAATTTGTTTAACCGCTTTCCGAGCTCGAAATTTTGCTTTACTCCACTCTCCGCTTCCAATTCGATTAATTGATGGTCGCTCGCCGCCAATATATTTACTGATTAGGTCTAGCGAATCGGTCGGGACATAAATGCGATCTCCTGGTTGGCCACGCTTTGCTGACGC
>CAYFKK010000102.1:0-2617 GCA_964343655.1 uncultured Actinomycetes bacterium
GGCATCCGTTTTGCAATCATCGTTTTCCCAACGCCTGGCGGTCCGATCATTAATAAGTTATGGCCACCAGCTGCGGCAATTTCGGCAGCTCGTCTTGCGTTTTGCTGTCCGGCGATGTCTGAAAAATCTTCAGAGGGGCTTTGCTCGATTTCTAAATCCAAAATCGGCAAATCAAATTTCTCACCTGTTTCAATCCAATGAAGTAATTCGGAAATCGTTTCAAAGCAGATCGTCTCAATTTCTGGAATTAACTTCGCCTCAGCCGCATTTGCTTTTGGAATTATTGCTCTCTTGATACCACTTTTATGGGCGCAGATTAATCCCGGCAATACTCCCCGAGTTTGGCGCAAAGTTCCATCGAGCGAGAGTTCTCCGATGAATACCGTTTCATCTATTTTGAAATCAAGTCCACTTGCGACCAATAATGCAATCGCGATTGGTAAATCAAAAGCGGATCCGCTTTTGGGAAGCCAAGCCGGAGTTAGCGAGACAATCACTTTACGATTTGGCCAAATCTGCCCAGAATTTATAAGTGCCGATCGAACTCGATCGCGAGATTCTAAAAGTGCAGCATCTGGTAGCCCAAGGAGCGAAAAGTTGGGCAACCCATCACCAATATCAACTTCGACAGTTATTAATTCTCCGATTAATCCGGTTAGCGCAACGCAATTTGTTCGAGCTAATGTCATAAAACACCGGCGCGAAAATCAATTGATGGCCGAAGTGCGCTATCTAGTTCGACCGCCGCAACATCAATTTGATAGTCATGCCCGAATGATTGATTTAAAGCCAACCACGCCAATGCCAAGCGCTGCATTCGATAAGCCTTTTCTCGGTTTATCGCTTCAAGCGGGTGTCCGAAGTGTTTAGAAGTGCGCGTCTTTACTTCAACAAAATGAAATTTTCCGGTTCGGTCTTGTGCGATTAAATCTATTTCGCCATCTCTAATTCGCCAATTTCGATCAATAATCTTTAAGCCCTGCCCCATTAAATATTGCGCCGCTGCGGTTTCGCCGATTTTCCCGATGATTATTTTGCGGTTATCTGCCATAAGGTTGGGCAGATTAAAAGATTTTTGGGTGTTGAATTAATTAGATTGAATCTGCTGTGTAATTGAATTACTTGTTGATTAGAGCTGCGATATTGGCATACGAGCGGCGATGAATTTCAGAAACACCAAATTCTCGAAGTGCCTTGTTGTGACTTGCTGTGATATAGCCTTTGTGACTTGCTAAGCCATATTGTGGATATTTTGTATCTAGTTCAACCATAATTCGATCGCGGGTGACTTTTGCAATAATCGAGGCAGCGCTAATGCAATTGGCAACCTGATCACCTTTCCAGATTGCTAACGAAGGAGCCGTAATTCCGTCAATGGCATAGCCATCGGTTAAAACATAAGCTGGTTTTACTGATAACCCCTCAACTGCGCGGCGCATCCCATCTAAATTTGCCGCATGGACTCCCCGCTCGTCGATTTCATTTGGCGCCACTTCGATTATCGAAATTGCATCTGCCTTTTCAAAAATAATTGGAAAAAGTTCTTCCCGCTTTTTTTCACTTAATTCTTTAGAATCACGCAATTCAGAAATTTGATTTCGCAAAATTACTGCGGCTATAACTAAAGGTCCAGCACATGCGCCGCGGCCAGCTTCGTCAACACCTGCAATTGGAGTTAAGCCAGCTGCGATTAATTTATCTTCAACGTGTGCCATCAATGCCTGGCGTTAATTTGGCATGATTAAATGGCCAAATTACGGCAACCACGCGACCGGTAATTTCTTTTATTGGAACCATGCCGTTATTGACATCATCTTGGTGATATCGAGAATCAGCACTTGCAGCGCGATGATCACCCATTACCCAGACTTTTCCGTCAGGAACCGTGACGTTAAATTTAGTTTCGCTCGGTTTATTTCCAGCGAAAATATATGGCTCAGTTGTCTCTTTTCCGTTCACTAGTAACGCACCCGATTTTGCACAACATTCAACTTTGTCCCCCGGTACGCCGATTACCCGTTTAACTAAATATTGCTTCGCTGGATTTGGCAAAACACCTACTGCCACCAACCCCTCTTTGATTGAAGAAAGTATTTTGTTATCAGTTGATTCAGTTATTGGCGGCAACCAATTAGCCGGGTCATGGAAAACCACAATGTCGCCCCGATTTATATCCCGGAGAAATGGGATTCGGTTTACCGCTACTCGATCTTGGATTTGCAGAGTATTTTCCATAGAGCCTGATGGAATAAAGAAGAATTGAACAAAGAATGTTTTGATGACGAGTGAAACTAGAACTGCGACAACCAGCAGCGCAGGAAGTTCGCGTAATAGCGAACCCTTCTTAAACACTTAAATTACTCGGCTGGTTTTTCTTCAGCAGCTGGAGTTTCCGCTACTGCAGCTGGAGTTTCAGTTTCCACTGCCGCTGGTTCTACGGCTTCAGCTTTTTCAACTTTAGGAGCTTCAACAACTTCACTCACTTCAGCGACTTCGGTAACTTCGGCAACTTCGGCAACTTCGGCAACTGGAGTCGAAAGAATTCCATCACCATAACCTTCAATGCCATCGCGCTTTTCTTTAATCTTTGAAGCCTTGCCACGAAGATTACGTAGGT
>CAYFKK010000103.1:0-2608 GCA_964343655.1 uncultured Actinomycetes bacterium
ACTGGATTCCATTCAGCAAAATACTGCAAAAGTTTTGGCATGCCGGTTGTAGGCGCAAAGGCATTTGATAAAAATGTGAGCGGAAAGGTAACTAAAAAGCTAACGTTTTGAACTACGCGAAAATCTTTTGCGGAAAGTCCAACCAAAGCACCCACCCACGAAAGGGCGTAGCCAAAGAAAAGTAGGAAGATAAATCCGAGTGCAATTTTTGCACCGCCCGTTGATGGGCGCCAACCAACTAAATATCCAGCAATTCCCATTACTGCCAGCACAACAACATTAAGCAGCGCATCACCCAAAGTGCGACCAACTACTAACGCTGATTGCGAAATTGGTAGCGATCGGAATCGATCGATTAAACCTTTTTTCATATCTTCGGCTAAACCAGAGGCAGTACCTGCCAACGTAAAGGCAACAGTTTGCACAAAGATTCCTGGCATTAGCAATTGAACATAACCACCAGGCTGTCCAGTATTTATCGAGCCACCAAAAACATAACGAAATAACAGCACAAACATAACCGGTTGAATGGTTGAAAAAATAAGTACTTCAGGTACCCGAGTTAGCAACCGAAGTTGGCGTTGCGTAATAACTGCGGTATCTCTAATTGCGCTCATTATTCGCCCTCCGCTTTATGTCCAGTAAGCGCCAAAAAAACGTCATCAAGTGATGGGCGCTTTAATCCAACATCTAATGGATTGATTCCGACGCTACTTAGACCATTAATTACTTCAATTAGCGCAGCCGTTCCAGTCGAAACTGGTGCCGAAATTGAATTTAGTCCTTCTTCAATTTTTGGTTTCTGACCGATGATGCGTTCGACAACTTCAAACGCCTTCGAAACATCATTTTGGGCGACCACAACTTCCAAATGCTCGCCGCCAATCTGACGCTTTAATTCATTTGATGTCCCACGAGCAATAACCTTTCCGGTGTCGATTACGGCAATTTCATCTGCAAGCTGATCGGCCTCTTCCAAGTATTGAGTAGTCAATAGAAGAGTGGTGCCATCACTGACCAACTCTCGGATTACGCCCCACATATCAAGTCGACCGCGTGGATCTAATCCAGTTGTTGGTTCATCTAAAAATAAAACTTTAGGTCGCACAATTAAAGAGGCAGCTAGATCCAGCCGTCGGCGCATGCCGCCGGAATAAGTTTTAATCGGACGCTTTGCGGCATCGGTTAATGAAAATCTTTCAAGCAATTCGTTTGCACGCAAAACTGCATTTTTATTTCCTAAGTGATACAACTTTCCAAACATTACTAAATTGTCATAACCGGTGAGAATTTCATCGACGGCGGCATATTGGCCAGATAATCCAATTACTTCGCGCACTTTGTCCGGATGTTTTATTACATCAATCCCGGCAACAGTTGCAGCGCCAGAATCTGGGCGGAGCAATGTGGCCAAAATACGTACCGTCGTAGTTTTGCCAGCGCCATTCGGTCCAAGAACCCCTAAAACAGTTCCTTCTTCAACATCTAGAGATAAGTTATCAAGGGCGCGAACTTTTCCCTTGTCATAAGTTTTGACTAAATTTTCAGCGGTAACTGCTCTCATTGTCTTCAACTTACTCTAAGTAGTGGAGCTGTTAAGCAAGTTGGTCCACCGTCACCTTTAACAGCAACATTCTGACCATCAAATAGATGTACTTCGACGCCATATTCGCGCAATTTCTTTTCGATCTCTGGATTTCCTGCGGCCAGGATTACTTTGCGCGGACCAACTGCCAAAATATTGCTTCCTTGAGTAAGCATCTCTTTCTCGGAAACTGTCAGCCACTTTATCCCGCGAGATTCTAAAAATTGGAGCAATCGCACGGGCGCAAGTGGTTCATAAACGACGGCCAGATCTTTATCGATAGGAGAGAGCACTGACATTAAATGTAAAACTGCGCCGGGTCCTTCGTAATGCGGCAAATCAAATGAAAATACTTCTACGTCAAAAGGTTTCAATAGTGAGCGGATTTGATCGATACCTTCTTGGTTAGTTCGATAACCGTGGCCAATCAATAAAGTTTTATCATCGAGCCATGCCTTGTCGCCACCATCGGCAAAGCCAGGCTCGGTCAATTGACCAAGGATTGGCACACCCAAAGTTTCTAACGATTTTCGAAAATGATTTGGTTCTTGGCTGCGAATTGCTTTAGCCATTCGTAACAAAATCGCACCATGTGGTGTCATGATCATTGGATCATGCATATAAACCGAATCAACTAAGCCATCAATTGCTGGTGCGATGGTCACTTCGGCGCCAAATGATTCAAGCAACTTGGCTAGATCTTGGTGCTCTTTTAGTAACGCAGATTTGTCTGGTTCACGCCAGGCACCATCGACAACAAAATTTCCAATAGTGGTTGGAGTGCGGAGTAGAACCTTTTTAAGGTTCGAATACATATCTGAAGTACCCCAATTAATCATTTTTCTCCATCGCTAATCGGATTCCGAACCCGACTAATGCCAACCCAGAAATTCGTTCGACCCAACTTTGAACTTTTGGTCTCCTAAGCGTTTCTTTGGCAAAACTAGCACCGTAAATAATCATCGTGAACCAGATTAGGCAACACAAATTATGAATAGTTGAGAGAATCAAACCGCCAAAAAA
>CAYFKK010000104.1:0-2579 GCA_964343655.1 uncultured Actinomycetes bacterium
ATTTATTTCTTCCAGTTGGTGGGATTTAACTGCCAAGTGCGAATTGGGCTTTGATGCTCGCTTACTTTCAGTTGATGATAAGAAACTTGCCACTACAAATGATTTTGATTCAAATGGTGCGCTTAAAGAAAAGAACGCGAAAAACATACTGCTGCTTGATGAAGCAAACGCTAAAGCACTAGCTGATTCACTCAAAGACGTGCCACTCGAAGTTAAATCCATAGAAGAATCATCACGAAAATGGTTACATCACCTACATGCGTACCGACTCCGTTAATCTTTCCGAACAAGCCATCAACGCAGCGCGCAACGCTGCGAAATCACTTTACGGTTCCGATCATGTTTCTGATTCACCTCGCGTTTATCAAGGTAAATCTAAGAACGCCCAAGAAGCGCACGAAGCAATTCGCCCTGCTGGCGACACTTTTAAGACTCCGGGCGAACTTGCACCAGAACTTTCACGCGATGAATTCGCGCTCTACGATTTAATTTGGAAACGCACCGTTGCTTCGCAAATGGCCGATGCTAAGAAGATGCAACAGCGCGTAGATTTTGAAGCATCTACAGCTTTCAACAACAAAGCAATTTTCCGCGCCAATGGATCCATTGTTACTTTCCCAGGCTTTCTTGCTGCTTATGATGATGTCGTTGATGAAACAAATAAAGATGAAGATTCTTCAGATAAACGATTACCAGTCATGGCTGAAGGTCAAAAAGTTGCTGTTAACGAGATTCTTACCGAAGGTCACGAAACTAAGCCACCAGCTCGTTACACCGAACCAACTCTGGTTAAAAAGCTTGAAGAATTAGGTATTGGTCGTCCTTCTACCTTCGCATCGATTATTCAAACAATTCAAGATCGCGGTTATGTTTCAAAGCGCGGTCGTGCACTCGTACCAACATTTTTAGCTTTTTCAGTTACTGGATTACTAGAACAACATTTCAGCAAATTAGTTGATTACGAATTTACTGCCTCGATGGAAGAAGATTTGGACAAGATTGCTTCTGGCGAAGCGGAACGCGTTGATTGGCTGCGCGATTTTTATTACGGCCACGACAACCAACCAGGACTCGAAGAACTTGCTGCGGACCTTGGTGTGATTGATGCGCGCGAAGTTAACACCATGCGCCTCGATGATGATATCGAAATTCGCGTTGGTCGCTACGGTGCTTATTTACAACAAGGTGAAGGCGAAACTAGAAAGCTCGCAAACGTTCCTGAAGGGCTAGCTCCGGATGAATTAACTTTGGAAAAGGCAAAGGAACTTCTTGCGCAACCATCTGGTACCCGCGAATTAGGTATTGATCCAAATACTGGATTTCAAATAGTTGCTAAAACCGGACGCTATGGACCATATGTAACTGAAATTGTTCCTGAGCCAGAACCTGAAATTAATCCAAAAACAGGTAAGCCAAAACGGAAAAAGAAATCAGAAACAGCAGCAAAAACTGCATCGCTATTTTCTACGATGTCATTGGACACGATTACGCATGATGATGCCTTAAGACTTTTGTCTTTGCCAAGAATTTTAGGAACAAATGAAAAAGGTGAAGAAATCACAGTTCAAAATGGTCGCTACGGTCCATATTTAAGAGCTGGTACTGATTCACGTACTTTGACGAGTGAAGATCAAATCTTTGCAATTACTTTGCCAGAAGCGCTAGAAATTTATTCGAAACCAAAAGAACGTCGCCGTGGTGTTGCGAAACCACCACTTAAAGATTTTGGACCAGATCCAGTTACTGGAAAAAATATTATTGTTAAAGAAGGTCGATTTGGAATGTATGTATCTGATGGTGACACCAATGCAACACTTCGCCGTGGCGATACATTAGAAGCGCTAAATATGGAACGCGCGCAAGAACTATTGGCTGGACGTCGTGCTTGGGAAGCCGAAAATGGCGGAATCCCTAAGAAAACTAAGCGTGCAAAGAAATCTACGCCTAAGATAAAGAAAGCAAATGGCTAAAGCACTTCCAAAACCAACTCCGCCGGCGCAAGATGAAACGCGGGGCGTTTTAGCAATTCCGGCATTTAGAAAATTATGGCAGTCGATGGCATTTTCATCGTTTGGTGACTGGTTAGGACTTTTAGCAACAACTGCGTTGGCACAACAACTTTCAGGTGGCGATTATAAGACTGCTAACTTTGCGATTGCTGGTGTTTTTATTGCACGTTTATTACCTGCTGTTATTTTGGGACCCCTTGCAGGCGTGATTGCGGATCGATTTGATCGAAGAAGATTGATGGTTGTTGCAGATATTTTGCGTGCAGGTTTGTATTTTTCAATTCCGTTGTTTCCACATTATTGGTGGCTCTATACCGCAACTATTTTAGTGGAATGTGTAACTTTGTTTTGGTCTCCTGCAAAGGAAGCTTCGGTTCCTAATTTGGTTCCGAAATCGCAATTGGAATCAGCCAATCAAGTTTCATTATTGGCGGCATACGGAACAGCGCCGATTGCGGCGATTGTGTTTACCTTCTTGGCTTTGTTAAATGCACCAATTCAAGCGCTGTTTCCATTCTTAGGTGCAAATCAAACTGATATCGCTTTGTATTTAAATGCGGTTTCATTTTT
>CAYFKK010000105.1:0-2579 GCA_964343655.1 uncultured Actinomycetes bacterium
GAATCGATGATGCAATTGAATTGGCGCTATCTCGCACCAATGAAAATGCGGTCGACACCAGATGGTCTGATGCGCAAGTTCCAACTGCGCCGTGGCAAAAAGCACAAAGCGATCCATCATGGGCCGGGGATCGAATTTTTAAAGATACTCGCGTTGCCGAAACAAATAAAGATATTGAAAAAGTTTGGGCCGCAATCGAACGAATCGGCGGCAGCAATGGTTGGTATGGCTCAGACTTTTTATGGATTTTGCGCGGCCTAATTGATCGCGTTTTCGGTGGCGTTGGGCTGCGCCGTGGTCGACGTGATCCATTAAAACTTCGCGTTGGCGATTCGCTAGATTTTTGGCGCGTTGAAGAAGTAATCCCAAATGAAAAATTGCGCCTTTATGCCGAAATGATTTTGCCGGGCAAAGCTTGGCTGGAATTTAAGATTGAAAAATTGGATGGCAAATTAAAAGTAACGCAAGAAGCGATCTTTGTGCCGCGCGGACTCGGTGGCCAACTTTATTGGTTCTTTATTTCGCCATTTCATTTACTGATCTTTCCGACAATGCTTCGAAACTTAATTAAGAGCGCCTAAACTTGCCCACGATGAAAGCCAGCTACGGGCACGGTACCCATAACGACTTTGTCATTGTCTTTGATCCAAAAAGCGAAATCTCAATTACTACCAAAGAGACTGCCGCAATTTGTGATCGCAAAACCGGAATCGGCGCTGATGGCTTAATTCGAATCACCAAAAAAGGCAACAACTGGTTTATGGATTATCGAAATTCGGACGGCTCACTCGCCGAAATGTGCGGCAATGGCATTCGAGTGATGGCGAAATATTTAATTGAAAATGGCCATCAAGCGCCCGGGATTTTTGCAATTGATACTCGCGATGGTTTAAAACATATGCGCGTTCCTGAAAGTGGCGATATCACTGTAAACATGGGGCAAGTGACCGATGAAAACCAAGAAATTACCGCGTCGGCAAATGGAAATATTTGGAATGGTTACAACATAAGCGTTGGCAATCCACACGCAGTGGTCTTCGTTGATGATTTGAAAAAAGTTGGGGATTTAACAGAGCCACCAATCGTTCGCCCGCGCGATGCCTATCCCGAAGGCGTAAATGTGGAATTTGTAAAAGAAATCGGCGATCACAAATTAGAAATGCGGGTGTTCGAACGCGGCGTAGGCGAAACCCAAAGTTGCGGCACCGGAACAGTTGCAGTTGCGTTAGCTGCAACTAAGCGCGCAAAAGAAAACTTGCCAGTTAAATGGGAAATAAATCCACCAGGTGGGCGGTTATTTGTAGAGATTGATGGCCATTCAAATGCGATTTTGACTGGACCGGCAGTAATTGAAAAAGAAGTGGACGTGGCGCAATTCCTAAGAAAATAACCGACGAATTTGATGAATTTGAAAAGTTATTAGCCCAGTCGCGCGAAGTCGCTTCCGAGTACGACTCCCACGAAACCCCATCTGAAATTGCCGATCGCCATGCGCTGCGTCGCGTAAAAGGTTTCTCAACTCAGTTACAAGATATCTCCGAAGCCGAATACCGCGAACTGCAATTAGAACGAGTGGTCTTAGTTGGTGTATGGACTGAAGGCACGGCGGAGATGGCCGATAACTCGTTAAAAGAATTGAGTGCGTTAGCCGAAACGGCTGGCTCGGAAGTATTAGATGCGTTAATTCAGCGGCGCGATAAACCAGACCCAGCGACCTTTATTGGCTCTGGAAAAGTTACCGAACTAAAAGATATCGTCAGATCAACTGGCGCTGATACCGTAATTTGCGATGGTGAATTATCGCCAGCGCAATTAAAAACTTTAGAAGATAAATTAAAAGTAAAAGTGGTTGATCGCACCGCTTTGATTTTGGATATCTTCGCCCAGCATGCCAAATCGCGCGAAGGTAAAGCGCAAGTCGAATTGGCGCAGATGAATTATTTATTGCCGCGGCTTCGCGGATGGGGTGAAGCGCTTTCGCGTCAGCAAGGTGGTGGCGGGATCGCAACCCGTGGTCCGGGTGAAACCAAAATTGAAACAGATCGCCGCCGAATTCGCGATCGGATGGCCAAACTGCGCCGGGAAATCAACGATATGAAAATATCGCGTGACACTAAACGCCAAGAACGGCGTCGCCACAAAATTCCTTCAGTTGCAATCGCCGGTTACACCAACGCTGGTAAATCATCACTGCTTAATCGGTTAACTAATGCGGGCGTATTAGTTGAAAATGCGCTCTTTGCTACTTTGGATCCAACCACTCGACGAACCGAAACTTCGGAAGGTCGGGTTTATACCTTAACCGACACCGTTGGTTTCGTGCGCCATCTGCCCCACCAATTAGTGGATGCCTTTAAATCAACGCTCGAAGAAGTTGCTGATGCCGACTTAATTGTGCACGTAGTTGATGGTTCACATCCCGATCCGTTTGAACAGATTCGCGCAGTGCGTGGTGTGTTAGCTGAAGTTGGCGCTGCTGATATTCCAGAAATTATTGCAATTAATAAAGCCGATATCGCTGATCCCGAAACAATAATGCGATTAGTGCGGGCTGAACCAAATGCTTTTGCCTTTAGCGC
>CAYFKK010000106.1:0-2575 GCA_964343655.1 uncultured Actinomycetes bacterium
ACACGGTGAGTTTGTTGAAGTCCATGAACCAATATCACCAGCGCAAGCATGGGTTCTAACTTCGCATGAGCAACCAGGTGCTCTGGAAGTTCCAGAATATGATCAAAACCAAGTTCGTCGCCCGAAAGCGTTAGCTAATCGCATTCGCCAACGGTTAAGTCGTTCAAATGCGGAACAAATTAAAAAGCCGACGGCGAAAGAGCTAGACAGTAAACATTAATTTAATTCTTATCCCACCAAATCGTAATTAATTCACGTTTCTTTTCACGTGGATGTGCAATTAGGTAATCTTTTACTTCTTGCCGGCGAGCTGCAGGTAGGCATAATCGAATCTGCAAAATTTCCGCAGTCTGGTCCAAGTCAATATCCCGACCAAATTCGCCTAACCAAATCTCATATTCCGCATCTATCCCCAGCGTTTTGGCGATGTCTACTACATCTGCCCCGTCTGGTTTTGTCGGACGATCAATATTCCAAAAATGCTTCCAAGCCGGATTGAAATCAGAAAGTGGATGTTTTGTTGGAATCTCAATTACTACTCGCTTTTTGGCATGGCTATTTAGATCGGTTAAAAACTTCTCTATTTCCGGAACATTAAAAAGAACGTGATGTACTGCAACGACATCGGCATTTGGAACTTCAGAAGCTATTTTTTGCCAATCTCCTAAATAAGTTTCTGATTTTCGACCGAGCTTTCTAGCATTTTCATTAAATAGATCAAGCATTCCCTGTTGATGATCTACGCCAATCACAAACGGAGCATCCGTCGCGAATGCAGCAACTCCGCCACCGCATCCAATATCCAATATTGATTTGGGATTGACTTCCCGTGCCCGCTGATGTGACGGGGTTAGTTCAATCTTTTTCGGGATATCAAACTGGCTAACTGGATGGATAAACGGCGTCGTCTCTGCCTGATCCAAAATATCCTTTGGAATAGCCCAAGCAGCTAAATCTGCGGCCCAATTATTATCGGGCACAGTGACAGATCTGATCTTTTGGAACACCAGCAAGTGCTTCTTCAATATGCTGGCCACAGCCGGACCAAGTTATTTTTCCGCATTTGCGACAAGTGACTCTGCTACACATTATTTCTTCCTTTCTGGATTCGCTGGGGAGTTTTTCCAAGTTAAATACCCGCCATCTAAATTCTTTGCGTTAAATCCCAATTCATTTAACAACAATGTAGCGGTATGGCCACGTTGGCCTACTTGGCAATTAACAATCACGTTTTTCTTTGAAATTTCTTTATATCGGGTCCGCAGATCGTCAACAGATATGTTTTTTGAATTCGGAATAGTGCCGCGTTCAAATTCACTCGGAGTTCGAACATCAAGAAATTCATAACCGGCATTTGCATAATCTTCCAATTCATTCCACTGGACAGTTTGAGTCAAGCCAGAAATCATATTTTCCGCAATATAGCCAAGCATGTTGATTGGGTCTTTTGCAGAACCGAATGGCGGGGCATACGCTAATTCAAGATCTGCCAACTCTGGTGCCGTAATTCCACCGCGAATTGCCGTTGCAATTACATCGATTCTTTTATCGACACCTTCTGCCCCAACGCCTTGCGCCCCAAATATCTCGCCAGTTTTCGGATCAAAAATCAACTTTAATGAAATTTGTTTTGAACCAGGATAGTAACCAGCGTGATGATTTGGGTGGGTATGTATTTGAGCGAAATCACGTCCAGCGGCTTTTAATTTCTTCGCGCCCCAACCTGTTGTTGCAATAGTTAAATCAAAAACTTTAACAATTGCTGTTGCAATTGTTGGTACGACTCTAACTTTCCGTCCCAAAATATGGTCGGAAACTATCCGGCCATGTCGGTTGGCAAGATTTGCGAGTGGAACAAGAGTTGCAGTTCCATCAAGTGCATCTTTCTTTTCCGCAACATCACCAATGGCATAAATGTCTGGATCACTAGTTTGATTGAAATCATTAACCGCAATTCCGCCTCGCTCGCCAATTTGGATATCTGCGGATTTTGCTAATTCGATGTCAGGCTTTACGCCAACCGCTGAAATAATAAGTTCTGCTGGGATTTCGATTCCATCAACTTTGATTGAACTCTCGAAAATGCCATCAATTTTTGCATTTAGTTTTAGTTCAACACCGTGCTTAATTAATTCCGATTCAACAAAAGTTGCCAACTCCGGATCTAGCGGGCCAAGCACTTGCGGCAACGCTTCGATCAAAGTGGTCTTGATTCCTTGATGCACTAGATTTTCGGCCATTTCCAAGCCAATAAATCCGCCGCCAACCACAACTGCTGTTTTAGGTTTCTTGGCAACCAAATCGTGAATGCGTTTCACATCTTCTACAGTGCGTAATGTCAGCGCTTTTTCAATCCCTGAGATCGGTAATTGGACCGGTTTTGCTCCAGGACTCAAAATCAACTTGTCGTAAGAGATTTTTTCGCCAGATTTGGTCTCGACATATTTTGCAGCTCGATTGATAGACACTACTTCGCTGTTTACGCGAACATCCAATTTAAATCGCGCGTGCAGCGATGCTGGGGTTTGTAAAAGCAAGGCATCTTCCTTGGAAATAACGCCACCAACGTAATAAG
>CAYFKK010000107.1:0-2511 GCA_964343655.1 uncultured Actinomycetes bacterium
AGATGCACACCGTCGAAATTACCGATTACCACGGTTGCGCCAAGTAATTCTTTAGGCGACCAGGATAAATTCATAAGCGCTATCTTCTCAGAGAAAAACCGAAATTGGTTTCGCTCGACCAGCTTTGTCTTCTAGTAACGCCGCTAACTCGCCATTTGGAGTAAGCGCCGCAACGATTTCCGATTTACCGGATGGATTAAGGCTTCGGCCAAATTTCACTTCATTCGTTTCCAGCAAGTCGAGTTCGCGAATTGGAAAGATTCCGTTAACGGCTTCGCCCATTGGAATTATTTTCTCTTCTGAAGCTTGATCAATTGTAAATTTTCCAACTTCGGTTCGGCGTAGCGATGTTAAGTGGCCGCCGCAATCTCGCGCAATGGCTCGGATATAGGTTCCGGCTGAACAGCTGACATCAATATCAACTTCGTCGCCGCGAATATCTAAAATTTTAAGATCATAAACTTCAACTTCGCGAGCCGGGATTTCAACATTTTCGCCTTCGCGAACTAAATCATATGCTCGTTTACCGTCAATTCGAATTGCCGAAACCGAACTTGGTCGCTGCATAATTTTGCCGGTCTGTTTTGCAAAGGCTTCCGCAATATCAGTTGGAATTTCGGTGGCCGCAATTACTTCACCCTCTTTGTCATCAGTTGAAGTTAGTTGGCCAAGTTTTACTGTGGCTAAATATCGTTTCTTGCCAGCCGTTATGTATTGCAACAATTTGGTACCAGCATTTACGCCAAGCACTAAAACACCAGTGGCCATGGGATCAAGCGTTCCGGCATGTCCGATTTTTCGAGTGCCGATCCGCTTACGTGCAATCGCAACCACATCGTGGCTGGTCATGCCACTTGGTTTATCGATTACTTGAAACCCGTTAATCACTAGATTTGGTTTTAGGTTTTTTATAAGCATCTTCGGCAATAGGTTTTGCTTTTGCGCTTAACGCCGAAATCTCTTCGTCATGCTTTTTAACATCTGCCAACAGCGATTCCATCGCAACTGAAGTTTCTGGCAAAGAATCTTCGAAAAAATCTAGCGTTGGCGTAACGCGAGTTCCTAAATCTCGACCAACTGCCGTGCGCAATAAACCTTTTGCGCTATTTAAAGCTTTTGCCGTATTTTCGCGAGCGACGTTATCGCCAAGAACTGTGTAGAAAACCGATGCGTTCTGCAGATCGCCAGTAATTCGAACGTCGGTAATAGTTACAAAGCCAAGGCGCGGATCTTTTACTTTACTTTCTAGCGCCTCAGCTACTACGACCTTAATTCGATCCGCTACTTTCTGCGAACGAACGCTCATGGTTATCGCTTCTTCTCTTGCATTTCAAAGACTTGAATTGTGTCGCCAACTTCAAGTTCTTTGACGTTTCCAATACCAATACCGCATTCGTAACCATCGCGAACTTCAGTGACATCATCTTTAAATCGCTTCAAAGAATCAACCGTTAAGTTATCTACGATTACGCTGCCGCCGCGAAGTAAGCGCGCTTTCGCATTTCGCTTGATAATGCCATCCATAACCAAGGAACCGGCAATGGTTCCAGCTTTAGATGATTTGAAGATTGAACGAACTTCGGCGTTACCCAAAATTGCCTCTTCATACTCTGGCTTGAGCATGCCTTTAAGTGACAATTCAATATCTTCAATTGCTTGATAAATAACGGAGTAGAAGCGAATTTCAACGCCTTGTTCGTCAGCATAAACGGCAGTTTGTGGTTCTGGTTTTGCATTGAAACCCAGCACAACTGCAGTTGAAGCCGAAGCTAAATCAATATCGCTCTTAGTAATTGCACCTACACCGCGGTGAATAACGCGCAAATCAACTTCATCGCTAACTTCAATTGCCATAAGCGCATCTTCCAAAGCTTCAACTGA
Organism: uncultured Actinomycetes bacterium; assembly: GCA_964343655.1. Classification (GTDB taxonomy): domain Bacteria; phylum Actinomycetota; class Actinomycetes; order Nanopelagicales; family Nanopelagicaceae; genus ZLKRG08. The sequence goes on from CAYFKK010000107.1 coordinate 1,882, forward strand.
ACCAGATACGTCGCCTTTAATAATGAGGTTAAGTGTGCTGATCTTGGATTGCTCCATGAAGTCTTCAAGTGAAACTTTCTTACGCGCTTTCGCTAATGCAGCATGACGTTCGGCCGCCAAACGCTTTTCCGCAATCTGACGTGCCGTGCGATCTTCATCAGCTACCAAGAAAGAATCACCAGCAGATGGAACTGAAGTGAAACCGAGAACTTGAACCGGTCTTGATGGGCCAGCAAATTCAACTGGTTCGCCATCTTCATTTAACATCGCGCGAACGCGACCAAATGCACCACCAGAAACGATTGCATCGCCAACATTTAGCGTTCCGCGCTGCACCAAAACAGTTGCAACTGGTCCGCGACCACGATCCAAGTGCGCTTCAATTGCCACACCACGAGCCACGTCGTTTTCAATTGCCCGCAAATCAATTGCCGCATCAGCGGTAAGCAAAATTGCATCAATTAGTTGATCGATACCGGTGCCATTTTTCGCCGAAACATTTACGAAAATTGTGTCGCCGCCGTAATCTTCGGCGATCAAGTTGTATTCCGTTAATTGCTGTTTAACCTTGTCTGGGTTTGCGCCCTCTTTATCAACTTTGTTAACTGCAACCACAATTGGCACATCCGC
>CAYFKK010000108.1:0-2478 GCA_964343655.1 uncultured Actinomycetes bacterium
ACTAGTGGTGATTACGAAAAAGGTGCGCACATAACTGATCCACGAAATTCTTTGCCAGCAATTGGCGCGCGCAGCGCCACCGTAATTGGCCCTGATGGCGCCATTGCTGATGCGTTGGCAACGGCGTGCATGGTCGATGGGAAAGAATCGAACAACTGGATTGGTGCGCCGGAATTAGCCGAATACAGCTTCTTTGTACTTAATCGTCACGAGAAAACCGCATGGGGCTACGGTCCGTTAGCCGATTAATTCCTGATTAATACCTGATTAAAGTGGCCTTATGGCCGAAACAACTGGTGGTTTCAAATCAGCTGATTTAGCGCGGGAATTAACCACGTTAGCGCTTCCTAGTTTTGATTTAGCCGATGCGGTGGAACTTGGCGACATCGCTAAGCGAATTGGAATGGATCGCAAATATCCAATTGCAATTGAAATTCGAATTGGTGATTGGATCGTTTATCACGTATCGCTGCCAGGTGCGCAACCAGAAAATGACAATTGGATCGCGCGTAAAGCGCGAGTAGTTTTAAAAACCGGCAAATCATCGATGCACGAACGAGTTCGGTGCGAAGAAGCTGGCATTGATTGGTATGCCGAACAAGGTGTATCCGAAACCGATTACGCAATTCATGGCGGTGGTTTGCCAATCACCACTAAGGGCGGAATTTTGGCGGGAATTTTATTAATTAGTGGTTTGCCGCAAGTAGAAGATCATTTACTAGGCGTGGAAGTTTTAACTGAATTTTTAGCTCGCCGAGGTGAAACTAATTGAGCATCTGGGTGGCCGGAGAAGTTTTAGTTGATTTAATTCCAGACAATAGCGGAACTCGCCACGGCGTAATCGGCGGTGGCTCGGCAAATGCTGCCAGAGCGTTGGCGAAATTAGGTTTAGAAGTTGAATTCATTGATGGAATTTCAACTGATCAATGGGGCCAACAAGCTAAAAAAGAGTTATCCGCCGATGGCGTTGGATTAAATTTTGTAAATATTTCGGAGAAACCAACTTGCCAAGCAATTGTTAGTTTAGAAGCGAATGGTTCTGCTTCTTATGAATTTGTAATTGGCGGAACCGCGACCTTTGATTTTGCTGATTGGTTGCCAGATCCCGAACGGTTAAAACCAGAGTTGTTATATATCGGAACTTTAGTAACGGTGATTGAACCAAGCGCTTCAATTTTGCGCGAATGGGCGATGCAGGTGAGCGAATTTGCGCCAGTTGTGTTTGATCCAAATGTGCGCCCAGCGGTAATGGGCGATCGCGCGAATTACATTACGAAAGTAGAAAAATTTGTTGAAATTTCATCGGTGGTAAAGGTAAGTGAAGAAGATTTAAATTGGTTATTCCCCGGCGAAAATCATGTGGTGATTGCCAAAAAGTGGTTGGAACTTGGACCGGCTTTAATTGTAATTACCCGCGGTTATGCTGGATTAATTGCGGTCACGCCGGAAGAGTTAATCGAAGTTCCGGGTGTGCGAGTTGATGTGGTCGACACAATTGGGGCTGGCGATACCGTTGGCGCCATTGTTTGCGAAGCAGTAATAAAAGAAGGAATTCATAATTTACATGGCGAACAATTACGAAAAATGTTAGAACGTGCCGCGCTAGCGGCAGCAATTACCTGTAGTCGCAAAGGCCCAGTGCCACCAACTTCTGCGCAAATAAGAGAAAGTGCTGCAAATGCAATTTATCGATGATGCCGAATTTCAAGTAACAATTGATTTAGATCAAGGTGCTCGGATTTCAAGTTTGTTATGGCGGGATCTGCAGATCACGGTGCCATTTCGCGGCGGCGCTTTGAATTACGGAATGTACGGCATGGGTCCGTGGGCGGGACGAGTTCGTGATGGCTTGTTAAAAACCAATGATGGAAAATTTATTGAACTGCCAAATAATTTAATGCCGCCGCATGCAATTCATGGTTTCGGTCCAATTTCTAGTTGGCGTGAAATTGGTCCGGGGCGTTCGCTATTGGAATTACCAGCGCCATATGGCGGTGCAACTTTGGAACAACGAATTGAAGTTTTAGATGATGCAATTCGGTGGTCATATGAATATGACCCAGGAAAATGCGAATTGCCGGCATGGATTGGTTTACATCCGTGGTTTGCGCGCGATTTAGATCGCGGTGGAAGTGCGGAAATTGAATTTAGCGCAAAGAAAATGTTGGTGCGGGACAAAGATGGTTTACCGACTGGCGAATTGATTTCACCAACTAAGCAACCTTGGGATGATGCCTTCACCGAAATTAACGGAACGCCGGCAGTTATTTGGGAAGATGTTTTGCGAATTGATATCGAATCCGATGCGCCGTGGTGGGTGGTTTACACCGAAGATTCCGATGGCGTCTGCATCGAGCCACAAACTGCGCCACCGGATGCGGCTAATTTAGGGATAACTGGCGAGCATTACGTTGAAGCTTTATTTGTTTTTTCGGAAATGTAGAATCAATTTATGATCGATCGCGCAAAATTGAAATC
>CAYFKK010000109.1:0-2466 GCA_964343655.1 uncultured Actinomycetes bacterium
GCGCCAGATGCGCAATTAGCTGTTGCCGTAATCGGTGCCATCACTTTGTTATTCGGTGCGTTAGTTGGTACCGCAAAAGATGATATTAAAAAAGCGTTGGCTGCTTCCACAATGTCGCAAATTGGTTACATGATCTTGGGCGCTGGTTTAGGACCAGTTGGTTACGCCTTTGCAATTATGCATTTATTAACTCACGGTTTCTTTAAAGCCGGAATGTTCCTTGGCGCTGGTTCAGTAATGCATGGAATGAATGATGAAGTGAATATGCGTAAGTACGGCGCCCTTCGCGTCGCGATGCCAATAACTGCAATTACTTTTGGACTTGGTTATTTAGCAATCATTGGAATTCCGCCATTTGCTGGCTTCTATTCCAAAGATAAATTAATTGAAGTTGCCTTGAATGCCGGTGGTATTAAAGGTTTATTACTCGGTGGCGCAGCCTTAATTGGTGCAGGAATTACCGCTTTTTATATGACTCGAGTTGTTGTTTTAACTTTCGCAGGCAAAGCGCGATGGGACCACGAAGCACACCCTCACGAATCACCTTCACTGATGGTAATTCCAATGATTTTATTGGCTTTTGGTTCCGTTGCTTCGGGTTATTTATTTACTCGTGGCGATGCCCTGGTTAAGTGGTTAGAACCAGTTGTTGCACCACATCATGGTGAGCATCATGAAGAACTTTATTCGCCGCTAACTATTAGCGTTGTTGCGCTAACACTTGTGGCCATCGGTGTATTAACTGCCGTTATGAAATACCGTGGGGAAGTTTCAAATTCTGCGCCAGAAAATGTTTCAATATTTACGCGAATTGCCCGTCGAGACCTATTGCAAGATTCATTTAACGAGGCAGTCTTTATGAGGCCAGGACAGTCTCTTACCAAGACTTTGTTGAAGGTGGATCATTCGGCAATTGATGGAACAGTTCGCGCAGTTGCCGCTTCGGCACTTGGATCTGCCCAAGGTTTGCGGAAACTGCAATCTGGTTTTGTTCGTTCCTACGCCGCTGTAATTTTAAGTGGCGTCGTCGCGTTACTACTCGTGATTTGGGTGGTTACACAATGACTTTGACCATGATTGGTTTACTACCTTTGATCGGCGCTTTAGTAATTTCTGCGCTTCCAAAAGCAAATGACAAATTAGTAAAACAAGTTGCACTCGCCACCACAATTTTCGTGGCTTTGGCTTCATATGTAATGGCCGCTGGATTTGATCGAAAAGAAGTTGGTTTGCAGTTTTACGAAAGCTATAACTGGATTTCAGCCTTTGGTATTAAATATTCAGTTGGTTTAGATGGAATTGCCTTAGTTTTAATTTTGTTGTCAGTTACTTTGGCGCCAATCGTTGTATTAGCGGGCTGGAATGAATCTGACAGTGGGCGCTGGAGCGTCAAAACTTTTTATATTTTGATTCTTACTTTAGAAACAATGATGATCGGAGTTTTTGCTGCAACCGATGTCTTCTTGTTCTACGTTTTCTTCGAAGCAATGTTGGTTCCGGTTTATTTCTTAATTGGTGGATATGGAACTGGCGAACGCGCAGCTGCCGCAGTTAAATTCTTGCTTTACAGCCTTTTTGGCGGACTTTTAATGTTGGCTGCAATTATCGCGCTATATGTAATGTCTGGCTCACAAGGCGGTCATACCTTTGATATCGGCGCACTCTCACAATTGCAAATGTCCAAAGCAACGCAGAGTTGGTTATTCCTAGGATTCTTTATCGCCTTTGCAATCAAAGCGCCGCTTTGGCCGCTACATACTTGGTTACCAGATGCTGCACATTCGGCAACGCCAGGTACTTCAGTATTGCTGCTTGGAGTTTTAGACAAAGTTGGTACTTTTGGAATGATCCGATATTGCTTAACTTTATTTCCAGATGCATCGAGAACATTTACGCCCGTTATTTTGGCGCTATCAGTAATTTCAATTATTTACGGCGCATTCTTAGCAATCGGTCAGCGTGATATAAAACGTTTAATTGCCTTCACTTCGATTTCACACTTTGGTTTTATCACCATGGGAATTTTTGCAATGACATCACAAGGTCAAAGCGGTGCTACTTTGTACATGGTCAACCACGGATTCTCAACTGCAGCGCTCTTCCTAGTTGCCGGTTGGATGATTTCGCGGCGTAAATCTTCAACAATTTCTGATTTTGGTGGTTTGCAACGAGTTACGCCGGTAATGGCTTGGTCATTTTTCATTGCAGGAATGTCGAGCTTGGCGCTTCCGGGATTATCAAGTTTCGTAAGTGAATTCTTAGTTCTGGTCGGAACATTTACCCGTTACCCATGGCATGCCGTAATTGCAACTTTCGGAATTGTTTTAGCTGCGCTCTATATTTTAATTCCGGTTCAGCGTGCGTTGCATGGTCCGACAACTCCTGGAAATGAATCTCTTTCAGATTTGAATTTACGAGAAAAAATTGCAATTGCGCCAGTAATTGCAGTGATTGTTGCGCTGGGTT
>CAYFKK010000110.1:0-2432 GCA_964343655.1 uncultured Actinomycetes bacterium
TCGGTGGTGCGCTGACCAATCAGCACACCACCGAATAATGAAACCAAAATTAGTGTTAGGGCAGTAATAATTGATTTCATTCTCAACATAATTACTTAGTCATTCCCTCGCCACCTGACATCGCGCCGTATTTTTCATCATCCATTGCGATGTCTTTAACTGGTCCGGTGTATTCCACCGAAGTTCCGTCATCAAATTCCAAAGTAACGGTAACTTCGTCGCCTGCTTTGATTGCGTTATTCAACCCCAACAACATTACGTGATATCCACCCATACGAAGCTTGACTTCTCCATTTGCTGGAATTACCAAACCGCCGGAAAGTGGTTGCATTTTTCCGGCTACAACTTCATGGATTTCAATTCGGTCGGCTGCATCAGTAGTTCCACCGACCAAAGTGACATCCTTGTCGCCATGATTTTTAATTGTCATAAACGAACCAGTCATATATTTACCATCTGCATCTTTGTAAGATGCAGAATCAATTGATCTTACAACCGGATCAACAATTTCAACATGCGGACCCTTTGTCGAGCTGCCACCACATCCCGCTAGAATTAGAGCAAGGGTAAAGCCAATTACAATTTTCTTCATTTTTCTCCTTTAGAATATTAGTTAATTGAAATTAATTAGCTAATAGCGCAGGAGGAGCGCGTAATACATTCGAACCATAAAATATTATGTTCGAGAAAGTTGGGTGGTACCAATAGTAATTTTCAATAAAATCCTTAAATTTAGGATTGAACGCAACGTAAACATCCAGCTTGATTGCTGATATTAAGAAAGCAACCAGTTGATCTAATTTAGTAATTAACTGATAAGTTAGAATTCCGGATATCAAGTGAGCAAGGCCCATTCGTACATCATTTGACCCGGACTCTTGAAAGAAAATATGAGTGCTAACTTGCGAAAGCGTAATTACCAAAGCCAACTTAGGCCCGTGTAAAGTTTGATTCAGTGCGAAGGTGCTTATTAAGAGAATTGAAGCGAAGAATAGGTAGTGGCTGTTTTGAAAATTAACAATCCCAGATCCAAGAGAGTGTCCGATGGCGCCGCAACCGAAAATCGCAAAGGTGGAAATAAGAACCCGCGTCAACTTCATAAGGCCGCAATATTAGCCATTTCAACTCTATTTTTGTTAGCCATGCCTTCGGCGTTTAGTCATACTTCGATGATTTCCTCGAGTCCAACCCAAGGCGAAGTACTCAAATCCCTACCTGAACGAATTGAACTCAATTTTGATTCACCTTTGATGAAAATAGGGAAAAAAGAAGTGAATCAATTATTGATGCGCGGTCCGGACAAAGCCTTGATTTCGCTAACACCAGTCATCACATTCAAATCTAGTATTTCAGCAATAGTTACAGGCAAAGATCGTGGCGAAGGCTTATATAAGATTTATTACCGCGTCGTATCTCAAGATGGCCATCCAATTTCTGGCTTTATCAGCTACACCATTGGCGCAAGCGATTTAAGTAAAGTTTCGGGAGCCAATTACGAGAAGAAGAGTTGGATCTCGGAATTTATTCATCACCATACAATTCATATTTGGTGGACTTTAATTGCATTGGCAGCCATTATTGTTTGGGCAATTATTCGCCGTAGAGGTAATCGATGAGCAAATTATATTTTCGTTATGGGGCAATGAACTCTGGAAAAAGTACTGCCGTTTTACAGGCAGCACATAATTACGAAGAACGTTCACAGCAGATTTTATTGGCTAAGCCAGCTATAGATTCCAAAGGGGATCGGGCAATAGTTTCCAGATTAGGTGTCACGAGAAATGTTGATTTCTTGATTGAGCCACACCAAAATCTTCGCGAGCTGTTTAATGAACATCGAAAAGGCAAAGAAATTGCCTGTCTGTTGCTAGATGAAGCCCAATTTTTAACGCGATCACAGGTGGATCAAGCGCTAGAGGTTGCAGTTATTGAAGATGTCCCAGTTCTGGCTTATGGAATTCGAACTGATTTTTTGACCTTGGGTTTTCCTGGAAGCATCAGATTAATGGAATTGGCACACAGCTTAGAAGAGTTAAAAACTATCTGTCGGTGTGGTCGAAAAGCTATGTTTAACACTCGCATCGCAAATGGCAAATTTATTTTTGAGGGCGAACAAGTAGCCATTGATGGCACAACAGTTACCTATGAATCACTTTGCCCTAAATGTTATTTAAAAGCCCGCGGTTCGTTTAGTTAATTTTGCTAGCCAACTGATTTGCGATATTTGCGAAGAGCAAGTGGGACAAATATAAGCATGATTAGTCCGATGTATAAAAGCGATGTAATCAGTGGATGTTGGCTTGGGAACGATCCAGCAGTTGCACCAAAAACATTTTTAACCCCAAATAATTCGCGGCAAGCCGCCACCATTGTGGAGACTGGATTCCATTCAGCAAAATACTGCAAAAGTTTTGGCATGCCGGTTGTAGGCG
>CAYFKK010000111.1:0-2311 GCA_964343655.1 uncultured Actinomycetes bacterium
CAAAATTAATGCCGCGTAAAAAAGTCTGTACCGATAATCCGCTGGAATGGCAGGCACACCCCCCAGTAGGAAGTACATGGTTCGAACCCGCAGCATAATCACCTAACGAAACTGGTGTGAATCGACCGATAAATACTGCCCCAGCATTCTTGATTGATTTGGCAACAATTTCAGCGTTCTTAGTGTGAATCTCTAAATGTTCGGCCGCATAGCCATTCGCGACGTCGACTGCCATTTCGATATTAGCCACTAATACGATTGCAGATTGTTGGCCACTAAGAGCAGTTTGAATTCGTTCAGAATGTTTTGTAATTCTTGAACGCTGATCTAACTCTTTGGCAACATCATCAGCTAATTTAATTGAATCTGTAATTAAAACTGAAGCGGCGATGGTGTCATGTTCGGCTTGGCTAATTAAATCTGCCGCTACATCAGAAGCAATGGCGGTATCGTCCGCGATGATTGCAATTTCGGTCGGGCCTGCCTCAGAATCAATCCCAATTAACCCTCGTAATACTCGCTTTGCGGCAGCGACATATATATTTCCTGGCCCAGTCACCAAATCACATTTTTCAATCAGATTCGGCAAGCCGTAAGCGAATAGCGCGATTGCTCCTGCGCCACCAATTGAGTAAACCTCATCGATGCCAAGAAGTTCACAGGTAGCCAAAATAGTTTTATTGGGCCAACCATTATTACTTACTTGAGGTGGTGATGCGACTGCAATTTGCGAAACTTTCGCGATTTGAGCGGGGACCACATTCATAATTACGCTGCTTGGATAAACCGCCTTGCCGCCAGGAACATAAAGTCCAACTCGATCTACTGAAACCCAGCGTTCTGTAACGGTCGCGCCTGGTTCGACAATCGTAATTTTCTCTTCTCGAATTTGATTTTCATGAACTTTTCTAATTCGCCCAATCGCAATTTCCAAGCTCTGACGCACTATTGGGTCTAACTCTGCTAAAGCTTTGGCTAATTCTGTTTTAGGCACCCGTAGAGCTGGCGCCTTGATGCCATCAAATTCAACTCCTAAATTTAGGATTTCGGACTCATTTCCGGTTCGTACTTTTTCTAAAATTGGAAGTATAGATTTTGTCGCTGCTTCAATATCTAGCGCAGCCCGAGGAATTAGAGAATTAATTTCTGATTTGGTGAGCCGTACATTTTTTCTGCCACTTAAATTGACTCGACGGATTGCCACGAGTCAAGTCTACGCAAATTTGTTAATTGCTCGCTAAACAATTTGGGCCAAGTACAGCTTTCAAATCTGCGCTCAATGATGGCGATGATGTGACCTGCACCCCGAGTTTCATCATCGTTCGCTTTCCATGATCATCTACTTGCAAATGCACTTCTCGCTTTCCAGGATGTGATCGGAGGATTTCCTTCATCCGTTCAATCATTGGTGGTGTGCAAGTCGCTGCCGATACCGAAATTGTGAGTGGACCAACCGGTCCTTGTGATGCATCAATAGAATTCAATTCCATGGCAGTGAAACGAATATTTTCTTCGCGCCAATCTACGCGACCACGAACTTTAACTATTCGATCCTCGACCAATGACATTGCATATTGGTTGTAAGTATTTGAGAAAAAAAGCGCATCGATTGCACCTTCTAAATCTTCGATCGTGACGATTGCCCAACTAGCTCCCTGTCTCGAGACTTTTCGCTGCACCGAAGTGATTAAACCAGCAATCGTAATCATTTGTTCGGAACCAGATTCATCTGAAACTAATTGACTAATTGAAATATCAGAAGATTGTCTAATCAGTGGCTCTAAGCCCAACAGTGGGTGGTCGGATACGTAAAGACCAAGCATCTCTCGTTCGTAATTTAGTAGCGTCGACTTATCCCACTCGCCTTCCGGAATTTCAAGTTGCACATCCACAATGCCAGATTCGCCGCTACCAAATAAATCAAATTGCCCAATGCTCTCGGCGCGCTTTGATTCGGCAACCGAATCGATTGCTTGCAAATGAATAGCCATTAACCCTTTACGCGGAGCACCAAGTGAATCAAAAGCGCCACCTTTAACCAGTGATTCGATAGTTTTTTTATTACAAACAGCTCCGTCGACTTTTGCCAGAAAATCGCCAAAGGATTTGAATCTTCCTTTATCGGCCCGAGCTTTTTTAATTAATCCAACAACTCCTTCGCCAACATTTCGGATCGCGGCAAGGCCGAATCGGATATCTTCACCAATTGGGGTGTACTCAGCATCAGATTCATTGACATCTGGCGGCAAAACATTAATTCCCATTCGGCGACATTCGCTTAAGTAAAGTGCTGACTTGTCCTTGTCGTCGC
>CAYFKK010000112.1:0-2217 GCA_964343655.1 uncultured Actinomycetes bacterium
GGCGTTGTAATTAGCAAGCGGTTCGCCCATTCCCATAAAAACAATATTTGATAATCGAATTGGTTCGCCACCCATTTCACCAGATGCACAAAGTCGCGCGGCTTGCACAATCTGTTCGGTAATTTCACCTGCCGTTAAATTTCGCTTTAGCCCACCTTGGCCGGTAGCACAAAAAGGACAAGCCATTCCGCAGCCTGCTTGTGAAGAAATGCAAACAGTTGCACGGTCTGGATATTTCATGAGTACCGATTCCACCAAAGTACCGTCATGTAATTTCCAAAGATCTTTTCTGGTTAAACCATTATCAGTCTGAAGCGTGCGTACTAATTCCATTAATTTTGGGGTGAATGCATTGGCAAGTTGTTGACGCATATCTGCTGGAATATCACTCCACTTTTCGTAATCAGTTTCTAGATGTGTGTAGTAATGAACTGCCACCTGATTGGCACGAAAAGCAGGAATTCCAAGCTCTTCACAGAGTTTTTTGCGATCTTCCTTGCTCATATCGGCAAGATGTTTTGGAGCTTTTTTCTTCTGCGTTGGCTCTTCAAAAATTAAGGGTAGGTCTGTCATGAGTAGTGCTTAAGTAATTCAAGTACCAACCACAACGCAGGTGCAGATGTGACAATTGAATCTAAACGATCCATGACACCGCCATGTCCTGGCAGTAAATTTCCCATATCTTTAATCGCAAAATCACGCTTAATTGCTGATTCAATTAAGTCACCGGTAGTAGCAGTGAAAACAATTATTAGCCCTGTAGCTGCGCCAATCCATGGATTCAAATCTAATATTCCGTTGAAAGTAAGATAACCCATAACGGTTGTGAAAATTATGGAACCAGCAAGCCCTTCCCAAGTTTTCTTAGGAGAAATCGAAGGCGCCATTGCATGTTTTCCAATTAAAATTCCCGTGATGTACGCAAAAGTGTCATTGCTGGCAACTAACAACACAAATACCATAATCTGTTCTAAGCCATTTGTGGGTCTTGCCAAAAGAATTAAAAATCCAGTTAGAAATGGCAGATACACAAGTGCAAATACCGATGCACTGGCGCTAGCTACAAATCCTTTGGTGCCACGTCGAAGTAACAACACCAACATCAAAATTAATGAAACACCCAATCCAATCGCTAAGCCACGTATTCCGGCAACCCAAGCTGCGATAGATAACCCAACCGCTGCCATCATCAATGAACGTTTAGAAACATAGGTATCTGTTGAAGAAAACGCATGTGCAAGTTCTTTGATAGCCAGCACAAGTGCCAAAGCAACTAAAGCTGCAAATCCGGCCGGAAAATATTTAAGTAAAACCCAAACTAGGGCCATCAATGAAAGCGACGTCGCAATAGATGGCAATAACTTGCGCCCAGCGCGCTTATTTATTGCATCATTTATCGCGTGCAGATCAGACATTTTTTAAATTAAACTTCTAGCAGTTCAGCTTCTTTATGCTTTAGAAGTTCGTCAATCTTTGCAGTGTGATCGCCGGTTACCTTTTCAAGTTCCTTTTCGGCACGAGCTAAATCATCCTTAGAGATTTCGCCATCCTTTTCCATCTTTTCTAACGCTTCTTTAACTGCGCGACGGATATTACGGATGGAAACCTTGGCGTCTTCGCCCTTTGATTTCGCAAGTTTTATGTACTCCTTGCGGCGCTCTTCAGTTAATTGTGGGAAATTAATACGAATTGAAACCCCATCATTACTTGGATTGATACCTAAATCGGATTCGCGCAAAGCTTTTTCGATTGAAGACATAGCGCCTTTATCAAATGGATTAATAATCGCCACGCGAGCTTCTGGAATCTGTACTGAAGCTAATTGATTTAGCGCAGTTGGAGCACCGTAGTAATCAACGATAACCTTGTTAAAAAGCGATGGATGAGCGCGTCCGGTGCGAATAGATGCTAAATCTTCTTTAGCTACATCTACTGCCTTATTCATCTTATTAACGCCGTCAGCTGAAACTGATGCAATGTCACTCATGGGGGTTCCTTAGTTAACTAGTGTTCCGATTTTCTCGCCCTTGACCGCGCGAGCAATATTTCCATTATTCATTAAATCAAAGACCACGATTGGCAACTTATTTTCGCGGCAGAGACTAAATGCAGCGGCATCTGCAACAGCCAATGATTTTGAGAGCACTTCATCGTAAGAGATTTTGTCGAACTTAGTTGCGTTTGAATCCTTACGTGGATCTGCGTTGTAAACGCCAT
>CAYFKK010000113.1:0-2207 GCA_964343655.1 uncultured Actinomycetes bacterium
CTGGCGGACGACGATTATTGTTTTGATCTTTATACCAACGATCTGCTTCTGCTTCATTATCTGCATACTTATCTTTGAAAACTTCTGGAATGTAATTAAACATAAAGCGTTCGCCGTTTGAATTCTTAAGAACGCCACCATCACCGCGAACTGATTCGGTAACCAAAATTCCACGAACTGAAGGTGGCCAAACCATTCCAGTTGGGTGAAATTGCACAAACTCCATATCTTTTAATCTTCCGCCAGCTTTTAACGCGAGCGCATGTCCGTCGCCAGTGCCTTCCCAAGAATTTGAAGTAACTTTAAACGATTTACCAATTCCACCAGTTGCCAATACAACTGCAGTGCTTTCAAATAAAACTTCTTCACCAGTTTCGCGCCAATACCCGTAAGCACCAGAAACTTTTCCGTTATCTTTCAAAATATCGGTAATTGTTAATTCGGCAAATACTTTAATTTTTGCTTCTGCGTCGCCAAATTCGCGCTTGTCAGCTTGTTGCATTGCAACAATTCTTTGTTGCATCGTGCGAATCAATTCCAGGCCAGTGCGATCGCCAACGTGAGCCAAGCGTGGATATTCGTGGCCACCGAAATTACGCTGTGAAATCTTGCCTTCTTTGGTGCGATCAAATAGCGCGCCCCAATATTCAAGTTCCCAAACACGATCTGGCGATTCTTTAGCATGAAGTTCGGCCATTCGCCAGTGATTTAAAAATTTACCTCCACGCATCGTGTCGCGGAAATGAACCTGCCAATTATCTTTTTCATTTACGTTACCCATTGATGCCGCAACGCCACCTTCGGCCATCACGGTGTGCGCTTTGCCGAATAATGATTTACAAATAATTCCTACTGAAAGACCAGCTTCGCGTGCCGAAACAGCGGCACGTAATCCGGCACCACCGGCACCAATTACTAAAACATCGTATTTGAAACGTTGCAGACTAGAAGAAGTAGACATTTGTCACCGCTCCGGTTGCCACAAGTCGAACAAAAAAGTCAGTGAAAGCCACCCAAAGTAATGAGATCCAGGCAAAGTTCTGATGTTTTTCATTTAACTTTGAAACCCAGGTCCAAGCTTTGTAACGAATTGGGTGTTTAGAAAAATTACGTAACCGGCCACCAACAGTGTGGCGACAGGTGTGGCATGACAAGGAATACAACCAAAGGAAAGTTGCATTGAGTAACAAGACGACGGTGCCGATACTCATATGGCCCCAATGACCTTCGCCATCTCTAAATGCCAAAACGGCATCAACAGTTAGTAAAACATTGAAAACTAAACCAGCGTAAAAGAACCAACGGTGTGCGTTTTGGATGATTAATGGAAATTTAGTTTCGCCACTATATGACTTGTGTGGTTCGGCAACCGCACATGCAGGCGGAGATTGCCAAAATGAACGGTAGTAAGCCTTGCGGTAGTAATAACAAGTCATTCGAAAACCAAGTGGGAAAATTAAAATAAATAGCGCTGGAGAAATTGCCAAACCAAATAGCGCCACTTTGCCAAATGGTTGACCAAGTAGCGAAGCGCCAGTTGGGCAATCCGCAGTTAAACATGGTGAATAAAAAGGTGAAATCAATGGCTCTGCAAAATAATGTGCACCTTCAAAAGCACGCCAAGTTGCATAAATTACGAATGAAATTAAAACGCCGAAAGTAACTGTTGGTTGTAGCCACCAGCGATCAGTTCGTAAAGTTCGCGCTGCAATTTTTGCGCGGGTTGGTGAAAAGACTCCAGACATGAGGAGAAGTCTGCTCTTTTGCTTCTTAAGTCGCTAGGCAAATTACGCGGAGAAATTTATGAAATTCCGCACTTATGGCCTTATGGCGGAGGGCGTGGGATTTGAACCCACGAGGCTTTCACCTGCCGGTTTTCAAGACCGGTGCACTCGGCCGCTATGCGAGCCCTCCGCGGGGTAATTTACCCAATGAGGATTCTTTTAGCGAATTGGAAGTTTGATTAACTCTTCAATAACTTGTGCGACACCGTCTTCAACACATGGCGCCGCTACAAATTTTGCAAACTTAAAACCTTCGGGATGGCCATCAACCATTGCATATGATCGAGCAGCCCATTGCAACATCGTAAAATCATTTGGATTGTCGCCAAATGCAACAGCATCTTCCGGACCAATTCCGTGACGCTCGACAATTTTTGCAAGTGTTGATCCTTTTGAAATTCCAAGTGCGGAAATTTCTAAAAC
>CAYFKK010000114.1:0-2178 GCA_964343655.1 uncultured Actinomycetes bacterium
GGGATTCGGCCAATTACCCAACTTTCGGTAACGCTTGGCGCGCTAATAATTTCATTATTTCAAGCCTGGCAAATTCGCGGCGAAACATCGAAGAGCGTAGCCCTTGGCGCAGTGATGTTTGATGGCGCGGCAGCGCTATTTCAAATTTCAATATTAATTCTGGCGATACTTGGCGTGCTGCTAATTGCTGATCAAGATAATTTCACTGCAGTTGGCGCTGCGCTACCTGGCTCGGAAGAGGAACAGGCGGGCTTGGCTCAAGGATTTAAATTAACTGAAGTTTTCCCACTTACTTTATTTGCAGTTGGCGGCATGCTCTATTTCACTATGGCGACCGATTTGATTTCTTTATTTGTAGCTTTGGAAGTTTTCTCGTTGCCACTTTATTTAATGTCTGGGCTATCGCGTCGTCGACGCTTGTTATCCCAAGAAGCAGCGCTTAAATACTTTTTACTTGGCTCCTTTGCCTCGGCCTTCTTCTTATTTGGCGCAGCATTTCTATATGGTTACTCCGGTTCTATTTCGTTTTCTGGCATCCAAGCAGCGGTGGTTGGTGGCAGCGGCAACGATGTAATTTTGATGATTGGCTTAGTATTTTTATCGGTTGGTTTGCTATTTAAAGTTGGCGCAGTTCCATTTCATGCCTGGACTCCAGATGTTTACCAAGGTGCGCCAACACCAATCACTGGATTCATGGCAGCGGCAACCAAAGTCGCAGCTTTCGCAGCGATGATTCGAATTTATTACACCACTTTTGCAAATGCTGAATGGTCGTGGCGTCCAATATTGATCACAATTTCAATTGTCACAATGCTCTTTGGTTCGATTGTGGCGATTGCGCAACGCGATGTTAAACGGTTGTTGGCCTATTCATCTATTGCACATGCAGGCTTTTTATTAACTGGCGTAATCGCGCTAAATAAATCTGGATTAAATGCTTCAATTTTCTATTTATTAACTTATGGCATTTCAACAATTGGCGCGTTTGCGATCGTAACCTTGGTTCGAGATTCAGGTGGCGAAATTACTGATTTAAATCGTTGGGCTGGTTTAGCTAAACGATCACCACTAATTGCTGGTGTTTTTGCGCTCTTCTTGCTGACTTTTGCTGGAATTCCATTAACTGCTGGCTTTATTGCCAAGTTCTCTATTTTCTCAGCTGCCTTTGAAAATGGCGGCATGTGGTTGGTTCTAGTTGGCGTGATGTCTAGTGCGATTGCGGCATTTTTCTACATTCGAGTGATTGTTCTAATGTTCTTTAGAGAACCGGCAGAAGATTCGACTTCCGTGATAATTCCATCAATATTTACACAAATAACGATCGCAATATCAGCAGCTTTGACAATTCTGATTGGTGTATTCCCGCAACCGCTACTTAATTTAATTAATAATCTAGCTCTACTCGTGCGCTAATGGCTCGATTCGGCTTTCCCAACATCGCCTCTGACTTGGAAAATTTAATTTCCGAGGGTTTGGTCGATGTTGAAAAAGTCTTGACGCAACGAATTGAAGGAAAATATTTATTTGCAAATGAAACCTCACGACATTTAATCGATGCTGGCGGTAAAAGATTTCGACCGATGCTGGTATTGCTTGGTTCATATTTAGGTAAAGGACCAAACGAGAATGTAATTAAAGCTGCTGCTGTCTGCGAATTAACACATTTAGCAACGCTTTACCACGATGATGTTATGGACGAAGCCGAGCTTCGCCGCGGGGTACCAAGTGCAAATAGTCGCTGGGGAAATTCGGTTGCAATTCTTACTGGTGATTATTTGTTTGCCAAGATGTCACAACTTTTAGCCGAACTTGGACCTGATGCTGTTAAGTTGCAAGCAGATACTTTTGAGCGATTAGTAATTGGTCAGATTATGGAAACCAAAGGTCCTGGTCCGAGCGATGATCATCTTGATTACTACTTAAAAGTTGTTTCCGAGAAAACGGGATCACTAATTGCAACCAGCCTCCATTTTGGCGCACTGATGGCTGGGGTAGATTCAAAAATAATTCAAGTGGTTTCTGAATTTGGTGAAAAAATCGGCGTAGCTTTTCAACTTGCGGATGATGTAATTGATATCGCTAGCCCCTCGCATCTTTCTGGCAAAACACCAGGAACAGATTTACGCGAAGGAATTCCGACTTTAGTTACATTAAATGTAATTTCAATGAATCGGCCAG
>CAYFKK010000115.1:0-2163 GCA_964343655.1 uncultured Actinomycetes bacterium
CTTTGTTCTTCTCAATATTTAGGAGTGCATCATCCAGGACAGAAAGATTTCGCAATCCCAAAAAATCCATTTTTAATAAACCGATTGATTCGCAAGCTCCCATATCGAATTGAGTGATGATGGCACCATCATTTTCGCGGCGATGAATTGGGATTACATCAATCAATGGTTCGCGCGAGAGAATCACACCTGCTGCGTGAACTCCCCACTGGCGCTTTAATCCTTCTAAGCCGCGGGCGGTATCGACAATCCGTTTTGAATCCGAATCAGATTCGTAAAGCGCTCTAAATTCAGAAGCTTCCGCATAGCGAGAATCTTTTGGATCGAATACTCCAGCAAGTGAAATATCTTTGCCCATAATTGAAGGCGGCAACGCTTTGGTTAATTTCTCGCCGATTGCATACGGATATCCGAGCACGCGGGTTGAATCTTTAATTGATTGTTTGGACTTGATTGTTCCGTAAGTAATAATTTGTGCTACGCGATCTTCACCGTATTTTGTAGTCGCATATCGAATCATTTCGCCGCGTCTGCGCTCGTCAAAATCCAAATCAATATCTGGCATAGAGATGCGCTCGGGATTTAAAAAGCGCTCAAAGAGCAAACCATGTTTGATTGGATCTAAGCCAGTGATGCCTAGCGCCCAGGCAACTAATGAGCCGGCCGCAGAGCCACGTCCTGGGCCTACTCTGATTCCAACATTTTTTGCATGTCCAACTAGATCTGCAACCACAAGGAAGTAGCCCGGAAATCCCATCTTTATCATTACATCCAATTCAAATTTCAAACGTTCTTGATATTGGGCTGGAACGTTTCCGCTAAATATTTTTGCTAAGCCGCTCTCTGCTTCTTTGATTAACCAAGAATCTTCGGTTTCGCCATCCGGAACTAGGAATTTGGGTAACAAATTTTCGCCTTCACGAAGGGTTACATCACAGCGTTCAGCGATTAGTAAGGTGTTGTCGCAGGCTTCCGGGAAATCTTTGAAAAGAGTTCGCATTTCAGCTGCGCTCTTTAAATAAAATTGATCGCAATCGAATTTGAAACGTTTCGGATCTGCCAAAGTTGAACCTGATTGAACGCAGAGGAGTGCCTCATGTGCTGTGGCATCTTGAGCGAAGGTGTAATGAAGATCGTTAGTGGCAAGAAGTGGCAAATTTAATTCTTTAGCGATTTTTAATAAATCTTCTTTGACACGTTTCTCGATATCCAAATCGTGGTCCATTAATTCGACAAAAAAATTCCCCGCCCCAAATAAATCTCGAAATTCGGCGGCGGCTTTAACAGCATCTTTGTAGTTACCCATTCGAAGCCGAGTCTGAATCTCACCACCGGGGCAACCGGTAGTTCCAATCAAACCTTTTCCATACTTACTTAGTAATTCCCGATCAATTCTTGGCTTGTAGTAAAACCCTTCCAGCGAAGCAAGGGATGAGAGTCGAAATAGGTTTGCTAAACCTTCATTTGTTTCAGCCAAAATTGTCATATGAGTGTATGACCCGCCGCCAGATACGTCATCTTCGCCACCTTGGGCCCATTGAACTTTTCGTTTATCAAATCGAGTTTCTGGCGCTACATAACTTTCGATTCCAATAATTGGCTTGATACCGACTTTTTTAGCTTGCTTGTAGAAATCAAAAGCTCCAAATAAATTTCCGTGATCGGTAATTGCCACTGCTGGCATTTCTTGCCTTGCTGCTTCTGTTACTAGATCAGTTACGCGCGCTGCCCCATCGAGCATTGAATATTCCGTGTGAACATGTAAATGCGCGAAGTTCGAAGAAGGTTTGGACATAGCAAGTGGAGATTAGTCCTAGCTGCGGACTCCATCACGAAGGCGCGTTAGTGAGTCAGTTAAATCACTTGGGTACGGGGCTTGGAAGTCCAGCGCGTCTCCCGTGATTGGATGATTGAAATGAAGCTCGATGGCGTGTAACCATGGCCGATCGATACCAAGTCCTGCGGCAAATTTTGGATCAGCGCCATAAAAAGTATCGCCAACCAATGGGTGGCGTAGCGCCGCAAAGTGGACGCGAATTTGATGAGTTCGACCTGTTTCTAATTCAACTCTAACTAAAGTGCAGCCACGAAAATATTCCAATACTTCGTAATGCGTAATGCTTATCTTGCCATCTTTTACAACTGCCATTTTGTGTGAATCTT
>CAYFKK010000116.1:0-2084 GCA_964343655.1 uncultured Actinomycetes bacterium
TAAAGTCGGTAAATCGCATTAATACCGCATCAATCCAGCCTCGGAAATATCCCGAGATTGATCCAACGATTGTTCCAAGAGTTCCGCCAAGAAATCCAATAACAATCATGACGTAAATCGATCGTTGCGCCCCGCGCATAACTAGGGAGAAATAATCATGACCGATATCGTCTTGCCCAAACGGATGCATTCCAAGGTGAACCCCTGATCCACCAAGGAATTTCGGCACGACGCTCAGAGTTGGACAGCCGACAATTCCCTCCGGACAACCTTCGGTGCGAAGGTCAAGCAGTTCGTCATATTTAAATTTCCACCAACCGCGCCACTTCAATGGTCCAATTTTCATCTCGAGCGATGTGAAGACAGCGATGATTAAGAAGAGAATGACGAAGACCGAAGTCATCGCCGCTTTATGTCGAATAAACCTTCGTCGAACAATCTGACCTTGGCTTAAACCTTCAATCTCTTTATTTTGAATGGCATTCTCGCCACCATCGCTGGTGGTTTCGACAATATTCTTTTTACGCTTCAACATTATTTACTCCTCGACACTGCGCGAATGCGTGGATCGAGCGCTGAATAAAGTAGATCTGCGACGAGGTTAGCTGAAACCGCCATAAATCCGGTAATTAGGAATACACCCATCAACAAATTGAGATCGAGTGAGCCAATTGCTTGATTGAAAAGAGTTCCCATTCCAATCCAACCAAAGATTCGTTCGGTGATAATCGCACCACCGATGATGCCGGCGAAATCAACCACCATAATTGTTGTCAATGGAATCATGGTATTTCTAAAAGCATGTCGCATAATTACAGTTCGTTCGGTCAAACCTTTTGCACGGGCGGTGCGAATGTAATCTTGATTGAGAACTTCTAAAAGAGTTCCCCGTGAGAACCGGACATACCCTGCGAAAGAAATGAGTAGCAGTGCAAGCGTCGGTAAGAACAAGTGAACCAATATGTCGAGGAAATTCATCCAAAAATTACCTGGTTCAAGGAGTGCGTTCACTTGACCAATCGTTGGAACTGGCCTGAAGTAGACCGCATCAGTCTCCATGTAAGGCTTCCAGGTCTGCATTAATTTATCAACGATTGTCAGTAGCCCCATTAAAAAGGCGGAAATGATTGAAGTTCTAATGATTGGCCCACGATCAATTCTTGAAAAAAGTAAAGGTACCGTTCCCGCGACAACGAAGAGCGCAATGATCATGAGCAGATAGACGAGTTTTTTATTACTTACTCCGAATAGCCATTGATTGGGGTAATAC
This sequence comes from uncultured Actinomycetes bacterium, assembly GCA_964343655.1. Classification (GTDB taxonomy): domain Bacteria; phylum Actinomycetota; class Actinomycetes; order Nanopelagicales; family Nanopelagicaceae; genus ZLKRG08. The sequence continues at coordinate 1,271 of CAYFKK010000116.1, forward strand.
AAAATAAGTGTAATAACGGCCATCGTTAAAGCTGCTTTGAGCGCAGCTTTATTTGAAATGCCCGTCGAGAGGTGAGTGACTCCAAAAGCGACCCCGATTGAAAGTAAAAATAGAGTTATCGGCCCGAAACCTGGATTGATAAACCATTTACTTGCACTTAGTAATTGAAGTAAGGCTGCAGTTCCACCACCTGCAATCGCAAAAATTATCCAGACGCGTTTGCGATTACCGCTAATTACGGCCGACCAGAAAATTCCGCTAAAGAGCGAAAGACCTATGAGCCAAGGTGGGCTAATAGTTGGATTAGCAAGAAAGTTATTAAATTGAATTGCCAAGTACTCCTTCAAAAGGACCGCCACCCAGAAAATCGGCAACGAAAAAAGAAGGAATGAAACAAAGGTCATTGCATAATCAAAACGAGAATACTGGCGAAGCGCTGTAACAATTCCAATTGAAATTCCAAGAACAATTGCGACGATAGTGGCGCCAGTTACTAGTCGCACTGTCGTAGGAATTGCTAGCCAAATCAGTTCCGTTACGGATTGACCAGTTCGTGCATTGCCAAAATCGATATGGCCGACGAATAAACCGAGAATCCCTTTCAGCCACAAGAAGTATCGGAGTGGGGGTGGAACATCAAGCCTGAGATCTCTAGTTAGGTTTCTAATTTGTTGCTGGACATTTGGTTCTTTACTTGTGCGAAGTGCTTCAAGAGGGTCTCCCGAAATTGCAGCTAAGTTGTACAAAAGGAAACTCGATCCAAAGAGGATGACGAAGAGAACGCCTAGCCGTCGTGAAATGTAAGCAAACACGC
>CAYFKK010000117.1:0-1057 GCA_964343655.1 uncultured Actinomycetes bacterium
ATTGCAAGAACGCTGGAATGGCGGAGATTTAGTTGTTCAAATCTGTGGCGATGATCCGCTTTCCGTATTCAATGCCGCCGCGACGTTGAAACGTGATGCCAGACCTTTTGCCCAGGTTAAGTGGCAACAAAAAGGTTTCATTAATTCACCAGGCGTAAATGTTGGCAAAACAGGCAGAAATCTTTTAGGCCAACTTGATGGCACAGCCAATCCTGCGAAAAGAGCCCGGTTATTACATCGAAGTTGCCTAAAGATTCTCATGTCGAACTTTCTTTTACGAAAAAGAATCAAGGAATCTACCGACGTGGCTACAACTACGAGGATGGCCACCTAAACGCCGGATTAATTTTCATCAGTTTCCAAAAGTCAATTGAAAGATTTAATCGAATCCAAAATAAATTGGCGGAAGTTGATGCACTTAATACTTGGACCAAGCCGATAGGTTCAGCTCTATTTTATGTTCCAAGCGGAATCAAACAGGGTGAATGGATTTTAGGAAGCTTCTTTGAATAACGGATCCAGCACGGCATGTGCTTGATCATGTGGCATGGTGAAAATCCATTGATTAAATGGTCCGGATTTGAAATCAATCACAACGCCTGGTCGGCGTTTGTAAATTGCACAAAATGCTCTCGTGCGCATTGTGCCCAACATGATTAGAAATGGCACACCGGTTCCGGGCGCTCTAAATCCGCGCAAAACTTTGGAACGCCACAAATCATCGTAATAAGCAACGCCAGATATTTCAGAAATCGGCATAGAAGGTGATGGGTGAAGCGCGCCCACCGATTCCCAATCTGATAATTGCAATCTAATTAGATCGTTCTCGATTGAAAGTCGATTTTGATTTGCCACATTCAAAATCTAATTGAAAGGTTTGATTTATTGATTAAATCTGTAGGGGCTGGCGCTCAAAAACCGCGAAAATAAAATTAAAGCGCAGCGAGAACAGAGCGTAATTGCGCCAAATGAGCTCGGCGATGATCGATTAATTTGTTTAGTAAATCGGTAACCGTTTTTTCACCGTCTGTTGGATGCTGGGTAGTCCGAGAAAAAT
>CAYFKK010000117.1:1067-2074 GCA_964343655.1 uncultured Actinomycetes bacterium
AGAAAAATTGCCCTCGGCTTGATTGCGCAAAATATCTGAGAGGTAAGCGTCGCAACCTTCGATCGCCATCACCGATGCCGATACATCGCGCGATGTGTAATTGAGAATTTCTGGAAATTGCTCCTCATCCCAAGTAATAATTTTTGGGTTATCTAAAGTGAGCGCATTTAAAATTCTGAGTGTTAAATGCATTTCTGCGTCAGCTATGTGGTGGATTATCCAAGCTGCACTCCAAGGGTCGGCTTCAGTGACTTCTTCTAGTTCGGAGTCTTCGTAATCTTCTACTGCTTCGAGAATTTCACTAATTAAATCTTCCGCTTCTTCAATTAATTCATAACTCATGGCCTTACCCCCTCGCCCGCAATCGTACGCCGTAAACCAATTACCGCTAAATACAGCGGGAAGAGCAAAATGACTAAATCTGCGAATCGATTTGAATTCACCCCGGTCAAATCTGAATAGCTCCAAGACATCCAGCCCAAAATTGAAAGGTAAAGAATTCCGAAGGGCAAAGTAGATTTTCGATAAATCTTGGCTCGAACTAGGTGTGGCACTTTGAAATTGGTCAATTGCGAAATCGCCAAAATAATGCAATAAATTGCAGTTTCAAATTGACTGCTTGAGAAAAAGAGAAAAGTTGGCACCGCCAGATTCCAGACCGCCGGAAATCCATTAAACCAATGATCACTCGTTTCAAGATCGCTACGCGAAAACCATAGAGCTGAAGTTAGGAACATGAAGCTTGCAATTGCCGTTTCGTAATGATGCGGCAACATGTGCAAATGAAGCATGAAAATTATTGGCACCACGACGCAAGTTACATAATCGACTACTAAATCGAGAATATGACCATCAATTTTTGGTGCATTTAAATGCACATCAATTTTGCGCGCAATTGGTCCATCAAGACCATCGAGTATTTGCGAAACAATCAACAACAAAAGCGCCGCTCGAATTCGATTATCAATTATGGCTTGGAGTGCCAGCATTCCAACGACAGCCCCGCT
>CAYFKK010000118.1:0-1911 GCA_964343655.1 uncultured Actinomycetes bacterium
TTCGATCACACACCTGCAGTTGTCGGGCATGACTTCCGCCGCCAAGCAATTACCACACTTGAAGCAATGGGAGTTTCGGTCGAATTTAGCCATCACGAAGGCGCCCCAGGACAACAAGAGATTGATTTGCGATATGCCGATGCGCTGTCGACGGCAGATAACATCATGACCTTCCGCCATGTAATTAAAGAGGTGGCGATGGAACAGGGTTTCTATGCCTCGTTCATGCCAAAACCATTTACTGATTACCCAGGATCGGGAATGCACACTCACGTCTCACTTTTTAAAGGTGAAGGCAATGCATTTTATGATCCAAAGGCTGAATTTAATTTATCGAAAGTTGGTCGAAGTTTTATCGCCGGAATTTTGCGTCATGCTAATGAAATTACAGCAATTACAAATCAATGGGTCAATTCTTATAAGCGATTACATGGCGGCGGGGAAGCACCAGCGCTGATTGATTGGGGCCCAAGCAATCGTGGCTCGCTAGTTCGAATTCCGATGTACAAACCAAATAAAGAGAATTCAACGAGAATCGAATTGCGCTCGCTGGATTCAGCATGTAATCCATATTTGGCATATGCCGTAATGCTTTCGGCCGGATTGAAAGGAATAGAAGCCGGCTACGAATTGCATAACGTCACTCATCCAGCGCCGCTGCCAGTTAGCTTGAACGATGCAATCACGATTATGGAGCAGAGTGAATTGGTGAAGCAGACCCTTGGCGATGATGTGTTCGAATATGTACTTCGCAATAAGCGTGCTGAATGGGCGGAATATCGTCGCCAAGTATCGGCTTTTGAATTAGACCGATATTTGCCAGTTCTTTAATCGACAAGTTACGCTTACTCTCTGATGAAGATTCAATTGCAAGGCGCACTCCTACTTAGTCGCCGTGGCGGGGCCAACTAGACCGGTCTCCTCGCCGCGGAGAGTTCGCGCGCTTGCCGGTTAAACCCGTTCAAAACTGTCAGACAAATTTAGATTCAAAGTAGGAGCAAAATGAATTTTCCCAAACAAGCTAAAAGTTCGATGCCTGCGCATCGGTATACATCTTTTATTCCAGTAGAGCTTCCTGATCGAACTTGGCCAAATAAGAAGATGGTTAAAGCGCCAAAGTGGGCTTCAGTTGATCTTCGTGACGGTAATCAAGCCTTAATTGATCCAATGGATACCCCAAGAAAACTTGCCATGTTTAATTTATTGGTAAAGATGGGCTACAAAGAGATTGAAGTTGGTTTCCCGTCGGCAAGCCAGACCGATTTCGATTTTGTCCGCAAAATAATCGAAGAAGATTTAATTCCGGACGATGTCGTAATTCAGGTGTTGACCCAAGCCCGCGAACCACTTATTCGCCGAACCTATGAGGCGATTAAAGGTTCTAAGCAGGCAATCGTTCATTTATACAACTCAACTTCCACGCTACAACGACGAGTAGTTTTTGGATTAGACAAGACCGGCATCAAAAAGATTGCAACTGATGGTGCGGAACTTTGTTTGGCGCTAACCGATACCGTGAAAGGAACCAAGGTTAATTTTGAATATTCACCGGAGTCATACACGGGGACCGAATTGGAATTCGCGAAAGAAGTTTGCGATGCGGTAAACCATATTTGGAAGCCAACTCCAGAATGGAAGACCATTATGAATCTTCCAGCAACGGTCGAAATGGCTACGCCAAATGTTTATGCCGATTCAATCGAATGGATGCATCGAAATTTAGACCGCCGCGATTCGATTGTAATCAGTTTGCATCCTCATAATGATCGAGGAACTGGTGTTGCGGCTGCGGAATTAGGTTTCTTAGCTGGAGCAGATCGGATCGAGGGAACTTTATTTGGCAATGGCGAGCGCACCGGCAATGTTTGTTTGGTGACACTCGGCTTGAATTTAATGGCGCACGGCATTGAT
>CAYFKK010000119.1:0-1892 GCA_964343655.1 uncultured Actinomycetes bacterium
AAACAACCAATTTCACCGTATTTTGGCGCATCAAGATCAGGATTTGCAATCATTAGATGAGCATCGGTTTTCAATGTGGTGCCTTTTACCAATTCTTCTGCCTGTGCCAAATCAAAAGTTTTCCGCGGGACAAATACACCGTCCATTACATCTAAATGTAGAAAATCAGATGTCGCTTCGACTCGTCGAATTTCATTTGGTAAATCATCAAAATTCGCATTTAAAATACTTGGGCAAATCTGAATCGGCACGAATCTAATCTAATCGTTTCCGGAATAGGGCTAAGTACATTGCGTCTGTGTCGTGGCGATGGGGCCAAAGTTGCAAAGTGCCATCTGGCGAAAGTAGCTCTGGTGCTAGATCCACCTTGATGATCTCCAATTCAGGATAGCGCTTTAGTATGGCGATTTTTTGCGCTGCAGTTTCAGCCAAATGTGGCGAACAGGTCGCGTAAGCAAATAGGCCACCAGGTTTCAAGTTTTCTATCGCTGCGCAAGATAATTCGAACTGAAGTTTCGTAAGCGCCGGCAAATCTGAAGGATTTCGACGCCATCTGACTTCAGGTCTACGTCGCAAAGCACCTAAGCCGGTACACGGTACGTCAGCCAGAATAGATCCAAATGAAATTTTATGATCGGAAATATCTCGACCGTCACCAGTCCAAATAATTGAATCAGCTCGAACAACTTGTTTAATTAAATCACTTCGGATTTTCGAAATTTCGTTTGCATATAGCGGCGCTGGATCTAGATATGAAAGTAAAGCGGCTTTGCCACCGGGTCCGGCGCAAAGATCTAGCCATGGTTGCAAAGAGGCTGATTTAGCAAAACCAATCGCAACTAATTGGGAGCCTTCATCTTGTACCCCAGCTGATCGATTTCGAATCGCATCGATCTCTTGTGGAACAACGATGCTGTGAACGCCATAAGGAGAATATTTTGTAGGATTACCTGGTAATTCACTTTGCAATGATTTAGTTGGCCACGCTACAAGAGTTGGTTTCGTCGGCGAATTGTTGCATTCCAAAAGCTCAACCAATTCGTTTTGGTCCTTTATTAAATCCTTATAGGCAGAAATAATCCAATTTGGATGCGAATATCTTGCATCATCGGGAGCATCAATTAAATGCTCAGCAAGCGATTTCTCCGAAATTCGACGCAATATAGCGTTTACAAAACTTGCTCTTGATTGGCCAATGTATTTCTTTGCAACTTCAACTGTAGCTGAAACAGCTGCATGGGCTGGAGTGCGCATATCCAATATCTGATAAGCACCTAACCGAACGGAATCAATTATTTCTGGATCAACTTCAGTCCACGCTATTTTTGACAACTTTGCCGCAATGTAATCATTTCGCCCAATCATCCGAGTTGCGCCATAAACAAGTTCCGTAACGAAAGCACGATCTCTTCGATCTAACTTAGAGTTTGTTAATAGTTTTGGGAGCAAAATATTTGAATACCCGCCACGACGGTTAATTTCAACAAAAGCTTCGTAAGCCACCGATCTTGCTGAATCTGCATTTTTACTATTCAAATGATTCCCCGGCACGCAATCTGACACCATTAACGAAATCTGATCCAGACATCTCACGTTTACCAGAAGGTGTCAGCTGTGAGATTTGTAGCGCCGAATCTGAAGTTCCAACAAATAGCTCTCGATCAATGATTGCTAATTCGGATGCCGGAATTTTCATGGTTGAGTATTCAACTTTCGAAATCAAAATCTTTTCATTTCTAAAAGTTGTATAGGTATTTGGTCCTAAACCTCGAATTAAATTTCGAATTTTTACCGAAGCGCTCCCCCAGTTTAAACGCAATTCATCGTTTGAAATCTTTTTTGCAAACGAAGCAACCCCGCTCTGAGGTGCGGGCTTTTCGGTTTCAATACAA
>CAYFKK010000120.1:0-1874 GCA_964343655.1 uncultured Actinomycetes bacterium
CATCTTTGACGTCAACTCGCAAGGTAAATTTCATTTTTGTTAAATAATCAATCAAAGTTGCCGAACGATCTTTATCTGTGATTAACCAACTTGTTTCGCCATCATCGGTAATTAAAAATTGATGTTCGATATGGCCCAAATGATCCAAAATTAAAGCGCTAGTCCACGTGCCTGGTATCAAATCCAATAACTGTTGCGTAGTTAAATCATTTAACCATTTCAATCGATCGACGCCAGAGACGGCCACAACTTCAAGGTGGGATAAATCAGCCCAAGCTTTTCCTTCAGCCAATGCCCGGGCTTCTTTTACTGGTTCGCCAAAATGCCAAACTGCGCCCTGATCTGGGCCGGAATCAACTAGGACTTTACTCAATTTTTTTCGTGGCACGCCGCGCACAGACCATAAATTGCAAAGTGCGTGACATCTGTTTTGAATCCGTAATCATCAGCCAAAGTTTGAACAAAATTTGCGGCCACATCAATTGGCGCATCACCAACTGCGCCGCATTTGCCGCAAACTAAATGCAAATGGGTTAGCTCTTCGGCTGCGTGATAAGTCGCACCACCATGACCCAAGTGAGTGTGTTGAACTAGGCCAACATTTTCTAGCGTTTCTAAGTTGCGATAAACCGTTGAAAGATTAATTCCCGGATGAGTTTGGCGAACTTTTTCGGCAACTTCTTCTGGGGTGGCATGACCTAATTCGCGTACTGCGTTTAAAACTAATTCGCGTTGCGGTGTTAAGCGCAAACCTTTTTCGCGCAATTCATGTTGTTCGGCCACAGCCCGAGTTTACGCAACTTTACTTAAACGGACTAATCGTAGATAAATAAAGCAGCCCAGGCAGAAATCGAATGCAGAATTCAAGAACGCTGCCGCAAAAGCAAAGCTGGTTGCGATTTGAAATAACAGATGAAGATCTGTGAATCCACCAATTAAGCCAACTATTGCAAATCCCAAACCTACGCGCTGCGCAAATTGTGGCGGGCGGACATCTTCTGTGATCTCTGGACCTGTAAGTTTTGGCTTAACAAATTTCTTAAAGATCCAGGCGTATGGTGTTTTTTGTGGGCCACGAATTGCGCCAATTGCAAAGATAAAACCTTGAAAGGCTAAGACCCACACGTTGTGAGTGATTAAAGCAATTGCCAAAACAATGGTCGTTAAAGTCGCAGAAAATCTTGGCCCACGGGCATCAATTGAAATTGTCATGGGCGAAATTTTAAATAAACAATTTTCAAAACACTAATCGCCAATTATTTGCAGTTACAAGTTATTTCACTGCTTCGATTGCGCTCAGAATCTGCGCTTTCGATGGAGCGCCAACGGCACGACCAACTTCGATTCCTTTGCGATTTAAAATCAAAGTGGTTGGCGTCGAGGTAACTTCTAGTCGATTTACTAAATCTAAATTGCTTTCGGCATCTAAGTCGATATGAACCACATCATCCATATTTTCAATAGTGGCCGAAATCAGCGCTTTTGTTGCGCGACATGGTGTGCAAAATGCCGATGAAAATTGGAGCAAGGTAACGCGCGATCCAAGCGGTTTGTTTAGTTCTCTTTCTGACAATCGATGCCCATGGCTTTTCCCACCTTTTATCCGGCCCGAATTGAATCGATACCAAAATCCAAATCCAGTTGCCGCAAGGAGCGCAATCGAAATTGGAAGGAAAGATTTCATGAGAGTAGTCTGCCCTAATGGCGCGCGTACTATTACTCACCAACTCATCCGGTGCAAGCGCTGAAGTGCTACCTGCAATTGGTTTGCTACAACATCAAATTCGCGTTCATCCAGCTGAAAGTACTTCGCTAGTTGAAATTGAAGATTACGAAATTATTTTCTTAGATGCGCGCCGGGAATTACCAAACGC
>CAYFKK010000121.1:0-1860 GCA_964343655.1 uncultured Actinomycetes bacterium
GTTGAAGGCGTAACTCGAATTAAGAACTTACTTTCTACGGCGAAGTAACGCCCAAAGTCCAATAAATGAGAGCGCAAGTAGAGCCCAGATAATGTGCTCTAGATGGTGCTGAAAGAAATTATCGTGATTGCTTTCTTCTTGAACTATTTCCTGCTCTGCTAGTTCTCTAGTATTTATTGATTGCTCACTATTTATCTCTGGCCCTGAGGAAGCTTCTGGTTTTGCCGATTCTCCCACTGCGCCCGCCAACTCAAATTTATAATTTCCCGAAACGACATGTCCGTCTGCTGCAGCGATTCGATAATTCACTGTGTACTCACCTGGAATCGCCTCTTGATTAGTTATCGGAGCAAAAACAAATGGACCGGCAACACTGCTCTTACCGCTAATTCTTTCGCTCTTGGGATTTATTAACTCAATTCGATTTGGATTCTCTTCACCTATGATCAATAAATCTTCATCGAATTGAACCCTGATTTCATCAGGTAATTTTGTGATTATTGAATTCTTTGCCGGTGTCGCAGAGACAAAAGCCGAATGAGAATGAGCGGCAGCCATAGAAATTATTCCAATGCCTAAAATAAATAGTGCCAAGATTCTTTTCATGACTGCCGCCCTCCTTGTTAAACCGCTGGCTTTACCGTAACACTCGGAGCTGGTCCGAATTCGGTATCTGCGGTTGCTTCGCTTGAGCTTCCATCAGTAATTGTCCACTTTAGATAGAAGTTATTTGCTGCCTTTACCTTTGTCGAGGGATCCTTCGTACCCTTTAAACATACTTGAGTAGTTGGGAAATTGACTTTGGTTGCGGCTTTAATTGCTGCGCTCCATTTTACTTGGAGAGCAAACTCTGCAAATGTTCCATGATCCACAGAGTTCTTCAACGATTTAGCGCTCCAAGTTACAGTGTTGTAAAGAGGAACACCTTGTTCATTCTTTGTCGAACTTGGAACAACTTGAGTCCGCCATCCTGGCTTGAATTCAGGTCGTGGCGTACCGGCTTCGATGGGAACAATTACTTCAAAAATTCCAGTTCCAAAGTAATTGATTTCATCTGTACATCCATGTCCCAACCGCAGATAAACGGTAGAAGACTGACCAGCAACATCGGAGAAGCCGCGCAAATTTGCGCCAACATGTGCCTGGGATGGTGCGGCGCCAATAATCATCATTAGCGCAGCCAAAATAGCAATGCATTTTTTCAAAGTTTTTCCTTTCGTTTGATTAGTAGTTTCTAATTAATCAACGAAAGCGGCGGTGCCGGACTCCAACTTCTTGCGAATTCCCTAAAAGCATAAATTTTTCCACTTGCTGAAATTCTGAAATTAGCTAAAACCTCAATTTTTCCAAATTTGAATCGCTTCGGGAATTTAAGAATCTGCTGCCAAAACCAACTAATTAACGAATCTGCATATTTCAATATGAAGTAAGTGATCACTCCGGAAGCAATATGTGAAGCCATCATTGCTCGCGACGCTTCATTGGTATCAGAAATTAAAAAATGGCCAAACATCTGCGAAATTACGATTGCGCTGGCAAGAATTGGTCCTTCCATCTGAAATCCAGATAGTAGATAACCAATCAAAAACATCAAGAGAAGTACTGCTAGAAACTCAAAACCAGTTATGCGCGTTCCGCCGGCAAGTGAGTGCGCCAGCAAAGTTCCACTTGATAAACCCAGTCCAAGAAAGACCTCCCGGAACTTCATGGCAGGCACCATAATGCGACCTATGGCGAAAGTCGATTTCACCTCACCAATAAAAATAGTGAGTTGCCACGCAGAAGGTGAAGTTGGCGATGTAATTATCGATGGCGTTGGTGAAATCCCCGGCGAAACTCTTTGGGAGAAATCTCGCTTTA
>CAYFKK010000122.1:0-1840 GCA_964343655.1 uncultured Actinomycetes bacterium
AAAATTGAGTATCTTGATTATTTATTGGTTAATTTTTGTAGCGATTGCGACTTTCGTTTTGTTGAGGACGAGAATAGGAAACTGGATATTTGCTTCTGGTGGAAATCAAAACAGCGCAAGAGCTGTAGGAGTGCCGGTTACGAAAGTTAAAATAGGACTATTCGCTTTCGTCGGCTTCTCTGCTTGGTTTTACTCAATGCATCAGATTTCTGCATACAATTCAATTCAAGCTGGTTCTGGATATGGAAATGAATTCTTATACATCATTGCCGCCGTTGTAGGCGGTTGTGCCCTTACTGGCGGATATGGATCTGCAATTGGTTCGGCAATAGGTGCATTGATATATGGAATGACGGTTCAAGGAATTGTTTACGCTGGTTGGGACCCTAGCTGGTTCCGCTTCTTCCTGGGCTTCATGTTATTACTCGCGGTTTTGTTAAATTTAAATGTCAAGAAATTCTCAACTAGGAAGTAAGCCAAATGACGACTCAATCTGCGATTTCTCTTAGAAATATTTCAAAATTTTACGGCGGTATGCAGGCGCTGAATTCAGTTAGCTTAGATATAAAGCCCGGCCAAGTAACTTGCATTTTGGGAGACAACGGAGCTGGTAAGTCAACTTTAATCAAAATAATCTCAGGACTACACCAGGCCGACACTGGAGAGATGGTTGTAAATGGTAATCCTGTTAGTTTTACTTCTCCGAGAGAAGCTCTAGATGCCGGCATAGCAACCGTGTATCAAGATTTAGCTGTTGTTGACCTTATGGAAACATGGCGCAATTTTTTCTTAGGTTCAGAACTTAGAAAGAGTATCCCATTAATCCGACCACTGGATGTCAAAGAAATGCGCAAGGTCGCTCAAGCGGAACTTGAAAGATTTGGAATTAAGCTTTCGAACATTAATCAAGTTGTAGGAACTCTCTCAGGAGGCCAAAGGCAGTGCGTTGCTATTACTAGAGCCGTGTATTTTGGCGCTAAAGTTTTAATTCTCGATGAACCGACCGCAGCTTTGGGTGTTAAACAGTCAAGTGTGGTGCTTAATTATGTGGCGAAAGCCAGAGAAGCAGGTTTGGCAGTTGTATTTATAACTCACAATCCACATCACGCTTATTTAATAGGGGATCATTTTGTAATCTTAAAATTAGGTAAAGTTAATTTGGATGCTTCGCGAGCTGAAATATCATCCGAACAGCTGGTAAAAGAGATGGCGGGTGGGGAAGAACTTGCGCTTTTAGCTCAACAATTAGAGAACAGAAATTAAAGATCAGCGATGAGCGAAACTTTAAAAATAGGGGTTGTCTTAGAGGCCTTTTTAAATCTTAGTTTGGAGGAAACTCTCGATTTTTTAGTAAAAAGCGCTCCAGAAGTTACACATATTGAAGTTGGTGCTGGTGGTTACGCACCTCATCCACACTGTGATGTAGAAAATTTACTTAATGACGCTGGTGCGAGAAAGAAGTGGCTTGCGACACTTTCCGGATACAACATTAAATTAGACGCCTTCAATGCTTGGGGCAACCCTTTACATCCTGAAAAAGAAATTGCAAAGGAACATGACACTGCCTTGCGAAACTCCATTCGTCTAGCAACTGAGTTGGGAGCCAATCGCGTTGTGGCTATGTCTGGATGCCCCGCGGCAGATCAAACTAGCATCACCCCGCACTTTGGAGCGGGTGGGTGGTTACCATATTTAGAAGGGGTGCATGAAAAACAGTGGAATGAGAAGATGATTGAATACTGGTCAAACATCGATTCTTTTATAAAAAAGACTAATCCCGAATTGTTGGTGTGTATTGAATTGCATCCAGGTACAACTGTTTATAACGTAGAAACATTTG
>CAYFKK010000123.1:0-1801 GCA_964343655.1 uncultured Actinomycetes bacterium
CAAAAATCCCACGCTTTCCACGAACAGAAATGGCTGAATCAACATTTTGCATTACCAGTGCAATAACAGTTCGTTCGCTCCATTTTCTAACATCAAAGATCTTTGCGATTAAGACTGGTCGCAAAATTAGGGTTGAAAGCCATTGCTTGCGCCGCGCTTTAGCTGATTCCCCATCTGTCATTACGGTCTGCAGTAATCCCATGAAATTTGAACCTTTTCCATATCGAACTGGTTCAACATGGGTGTGCTCATCCGGAAAGAATGAAGAAGTTATTGCCGCGCCTTTAGAAAAATCTATTGCGCCGCCCTTAGGCATAATCGCACCAGTTAGCGCCTCTGAATTTGTCCTGGATAACTTCCCAAGCGCCGGCGATAACTTCTTTAACTTTCCAGCGCTCTTCATCCGATGCAACAACTTTTGGGTGTTGTAAGTGCCGGCTGCGACTACTACTTGACCAGCTGTAAAAGTCCGTTTTCCGCCAAACCAAGCGCTGCTCTTTCGCGCCTCAATCTGCCATCCACCATTAGTTTCTTTTATTGCAGTAACGGTGTGCTCTGGAAAAACTTGAGCACCTGCATTTTCTGCCAATCCCAAATAATTTTTTGGCAGAGTATTTTTCGCGTTATAACGACAACCTGTCATGCATCCACCGCATTGCCTACATCCATGTCGATCTGGTCCGACGCCACCAAAATATGGATCCTTAATTAAAACTCCAGAACCTTCACCAAAATGCACGCCAAGTGGCGCCATTCTAAAAGTGTGGCCAACGCCCATCTCTTCTGCAACATCTTTCATTGCTTGATCCGATGGAGAGAAATATGGATTATCAGCAACACCTAACATTCGGGTTGCTTGGTCATACCAAGGTAATAATTCTGATTTCCAATCAGTTATATGTCGCCATTGTTTATCTTCGAAGTATGTGTCAGGTGGCTGATACAAAGTGTTTGCGTAAACCAAGGAACCGCCACCAACACCTGCTCCCGCTAAAACTAAAACATCTGGCAAAGCGTGAATTCGTTGAATTCCACGTAAACCCAATCTCGGCATAAATAGGAATTTAGATAGGCGCCAAGAAGTCTTAGGGAAATCCTTATCTTTAAATCTTCTACCAGCTTCCAAAACTGCGACTCGATAGCCTTTTTCAGTTAGTCGCAATGCAGCAACCGAACCACCAAAACCAGAACCAATTACCACCACATCAAAATCGCGGTTCATAGCGTAAATCTACTAATACATTTCCTTAATATCTATAACTTCGGTTATTCTCGCTCAATGAGCGAATCTAAACGTGAATTAGGCAGAAAGCCGCAACGTGGCGTCAGTGACAAATCTGAGATTTATTCAATTCTCGATGAAGGAATCATTGCTCACATCGGTTTTAATGATCCTGATACCAACGAACCAATGGTGATTCCAGTTGCCTACGGCCGAGATGGTGATCGAATTCTTTTTCATGGTTCAACTGGTTCACGTATGTTTATGGCTCTAAAAAAAGGTTCGCCAATCTGCGCAACCGTTACTTTGCTTGATGGAATTGTTTCAGCACGAAGTCCATTTAATTCATCGATGAACTATCGATCTGTAATGGCTTTCGGAACAACTCGAGTTCTTGAAGGCGATGAAAAAGAAAAAGCTCTATATGCGGTTACTGAAAGATTAGTTCCTGGCCTTTGGGATGCTGGTCGCGAACAAACTGCCAAAGAATTTGCCCAGACCATGATTGTTGAATTAAAGCTTGATGACGTCACTGCAAAGAAACGAACTGGCGAAGCCATGGATCCTGAAGACGCTGCA
>CAYFKK010000124.1:0-1741 GCA_964343655.1 uncultured Actinomycetes bacterium
GCGCAAATGTTAAAAACATGATCGGTAAAAGAATCGCATGTGGCGCTGGTGTTTCGTGCGGCGAATGCAAGTATTGCAAAATCGGGCGAACCAATTTATGTACTGGCTATTACACACTTGGTTTAAGCATTCACGGTGGCATGGCTGAATTTGCGGTTGCACCTGCCAATATTTGCGTTCCAATTCCCGATTCAATACCTGATTTACAAGCTGCGCTCGCGCAACCGTTAGCCGTTGGAATTCATAGCGTTCGTCGATCTGGCATAAAAGCCGGTGACAAAGTTGTCTTGCTTGGCTTCGGCGCGATTGGAGCATTTGTTTGTGTTGGACTTTTAAATAAAGGAGTCGAAATTGTTGCAATGGATGTGGAACAAAAACGATTAGATGTTGCCAAAAAGCTTGGTGTAACCGAAACGGTTTTGATCAATAAAGAAACCACACCCGCAGATTTAAAAGAATTGTTTCCCAGTGGGGGCGATGTTGTTTTTGAAACTTCTGGCGCACCTGGCGCACCTGCCAGAGCTCTAGCAATAACTAGAACAGGTGGCACCACAATGATGCTTGGTCTAAATAAGATTCCACAAGAAATTCCAATGGCAGATACCGTGCTTCGCGAAATAACTATTGCCACATCGGTTGCGCATGTTTGTAAAGATGATATTCCCGAAGCGCTTGAACTGCTAAAAAACAAGGAAATTGCTGCATTACTTACTGATCGAGTATTTGTACTCACTGACTCAGATTCCGCATTTAAAGAATTAGTTGCGGGGAAGGCCAATGGCAAAATTTTGATTACACCGAGAACAGAATTGGTTAAGTAATGGCAAAAGTAGCAATTCTCGGTGTCGGCAAAATGGGCGCCGCGATGGCTAAAGAATTAGCAGCTGCAAATCATGAAGTACTTTTGTGGAATCGAACTTCCGAAAAATCAATTGAAATTGCTAATTCAATCTCAAATGCCCGGGTTGTAGGTTCAGTAGCTGATGCGTTATCGGAAGCTGACTTTGCGATTTGTACATTTGTGAACGGCGAAGTGACCGAAAAGGCTCTTTTAGATAATCCAGTTAATTTAAAGAATGCAAATAAATCAATTGTGATTGCTGATATGGGTACCAGCGGCTTAGCTACAGCCAACACCTTGAATCAATCAATTTCGCAAGCAGGACTTAAATTTATAGATTCGCCTGTTTCGGGTTCGATTGCAACGATTGCAGCGCACCAATTACTTGTGATGGCTAGTGGTGACACCGATTCGATTGCCAAAATTGAACCTATCTTCCTCACTTTCTCAAAAAAAGTTTTGCATGTAGGAGAAGTTGGTGCCGGCCAAGCGGTGAAATTGGCTGTCAACTTAATAGTCCATTCATTAAATGCTTCCCTGAGTGAAGCGTTAGCGTTGGCAACTACTGCTGGAGTATCTCCGGGAAAGGTGTACGAAGTTTTTGATGAATCGGTGATCGCGGCGCCTTTTGTGAAATATAAGAAAGCCGCATTCCTGGATCCTTCTACTCCAGTCGCGATGCGGATCGACACCGTGGTTAAAGACCTGAATTTGATTTTGGCGCTAGCTTCAGAGCTAGGGATCGAGTTAAATGCAACCCAAGCCGTAGTTGGGCTCTACCGCAACGCCGTAGCCCAGGGGGCTGGCGACCAAGATATGGCTGCGCTGGCTCGCCACCTCAAGCTCTGAGCCTTAGGTAACGAAAACTTTATAAAAATCTTGGTTTAACCACTTGTTAAC
>CAYFKK010000125.1:0-1740 GCA_964343655.1 uncultured Actinomycetes bacterium
GCGCAAATGTTAAAAACATGATCGGTAAAAGAATCGCATGTGGCGCTGGTGTTTCATGCGGCGAATGCAAGTATTGCAAAGCCGGGCGAACCAATTTATGTACCGGCTATTACACACTTGGATTAAGCATTCACGGTGGCATGGCTGAATTTGCTGTTGCACCTGCAAATATTTGCGTTCCAATTCCCGATTCATTGCCCGATTTACAGGCTGCGCTCGCCCAACCGCTTGCGGTTGGAATTCATAGCGTTCGTCGATCTGGCATAAAAGCCGGTGACAAAGTTGTTCTGCTTGGCTTCGGCGCAATTGGTGCATTCGTTTGTGTTGGACTTTTAAATAAAAGAGTCGAAATTGTTGCCATGGATGTGGAACAAAAACGATTAGATGTTGCAAAAAAGCTTGGTGCAACCGAAACTGTCTTAATTAATAAAGAGACCACACCCGCAGAATTAAAAGAAATGTTTCCGTCAGGTGGTGATGTGGTGTTTGAAACATCCGGTGCTCCAGGGGCGCCTGCGAGAGCATTAGCAATTACTCGGACCGGTGGTACCACGATGATGTTGGGTTTAAATAAAATCCCGCAGGAAATTTCGATGGCAGACACGGTTTTACGAGAAATTACAATTGCCACCTCAGTAGCTCATGTATGTAAAGATGATATTCCGGAAGCGTTGGAACTATTAAAAAATAAAGAAATTGCTGATTTACTCACAGATAGAGTTTTTAATTTAACTGATTCTGATACGGCTTTTAAAGAATTGGCAGCTGGCAAAGCTAACGGTAAAATTTTGATCACTCCGCGGGCAGAATTGTAAAAAAATGGCAAAAGTAGCAATTCTGGGTGTCGGCAAAATGGGTGCCGCGATGGCTAAAGAATTAGCTGGCGCAAATCATGAAGTACTTTTGTGGAATCGAACTTCCGAAAAATCAATTGAAGTTGCTAATTCAATCTCAAGCACCAGAGTTGTAGATTCTGTAGCAGATGCGTTATCGGAAGCCGACTTTGCGATCTGTACATTTGTGAGCGGCGAAGTGACTGAAAAAGCCCTTTTAGATAATCCAATTAATTTAAAGAATGCAAATAAATCAATTGTGATTGCGGATATGGGTACCAGCGGCTTAGCGACAGCCAAGACATTGAATCATTCAATTTCGCAAGCTGGACTTAAATTTATTGATTCTCCTGTTTCGGGTTCGATTGCAACAATTGCAGCGCACCAATTACTTGTAATGGCTAGCGGTGACACCGATTCGATTGTCAAAATTGAACCTATTTTCCTCACTTTCTCTAAAAAGGTTTTACATGTAGGAGAAGTTGGTGCCGGGCAAGCCATGAAATTGTCTGTCAACTTAATAGTCCATTCATTAAATGCTTCTGTAAGTGAAGCCTTAGCATTGGCAACTTCTGCTGGAGTATCTCCAGAAAAGGTATACGAAGTTTTTGATGAATCGGTGATTGCGGCACCTTTTGTGAAGTATAAGAAAGCCGCATTCCTAGATCCATCTACTCCAGTCGCGATGCGGATCGACACCGTGGTTAAAGACTTGAATTTGATTTTGGCGCTAGCGTCGGAGCTAGGGATCGAGCTCAATGCGACCCAAACCGTACTTGGGCTCTACCGTAACGCCGTTGCCCAAGGGGCAGGCGACCAAGATATGGCTGCGCTGGCTCGCCACCTCAAGCACTGAGCCTTAGGTAACGAAAACTTTATAAAAATCTTGGTTTAACCACTTGTTAAC
>CAYFKK010000126.1:0-1702 GCA_964343655.1 uncultured Actinomycetes bacterium
GGCGAAATCATAAATGCCGATTCGATGCAGCTTTATCGCGGAATGGATATCGGCACTGCGAAAAACAAAAATTATCCGCAACATTTAATTGATGTGTTAGATGTAACCGAAGATGCCAACGTGGCTTGGTACCAAGAAAGTGCCCGCGTAATCATCGACCAAATCGAAAAGCGCGGAAAAGAACCAATCATTTGCGGTGGTACTGGGCTTTATATAAAAGCGATTTTGGATGAGTTAAATTTCCCAGAAACCAATCCGGAAATCCGCGATCGACTAAACGCAGAAGCGGAAGAACTTGGCAAAGAAGCAATGTTTGAGCGGTTGCAAAAATTGGATCCGGCAGCAGCAATTGCCATCGATGCGCAAAATTTACGGCGCGTGATTAGAGCTTTGGAAGTAATAGAAATAACCGGCAAACCGTTTACTGCCAACTTGCCGCGCGAAAAAAGCGAACGGTATCCAAATGCAAAACAATATGGCCTTCGCGTAGACCGGGAAGAGTTAGACCGCCGAATCGATTTGCGCGTCGACAAAATGTTTGCCGAAGGTTTAATTGATGAAACTGCCGCGTTAGTCGAAGCGGGCCTATTACTTGGCACGACTGCGAAATTAGCGTTGGGTTATGCCCAAGTGTTGAGCTATATGGGTGGCCAAATCAGCGATCCAATCGAGGCCACAAAAATCGCCACGCGCCAATATGCCCGGCGCCAAGAAACCTGGTTTAACCGCGACGAACGAATCAATTGGATTACACCACCTTATAAAATTCCTAATTGATGGCACGAAAAATCTTAGTGACGGGCGCTTCCGGCTATGTCGGCGGGCGGTTAGTTGGCGAGCTATTAAAAAACGGTAACGAAGTCCGAGTTTTAGTGCGCGAACCACGCAAATTATCGGGCGCCGGTTGGATTAATTCAGTCGAAGTTGTCACTGGTAGCGCCGACAGCTACGAAGATTTATTAAAAGCGTTAACTAATGTTCATACCGCGTTTTATTTATTGCATTCAATTAATTACAAAGCAAATTTTGGCGAAATCGAGACTGAAATGGCCAAACGTTTTGCCACCGCAGCCAAGGCAGCTGGGGTATCGCAAATTGTTTACTTAGGTGGCATCGCCAACGATAAGAAAATTTCAAAACATTTAAGCTCGCGGGTCGAAACTGGCAAAGCGCTAGCAAGTACCGGAATCCCAGTTATGGAATTGCGCGCCGGCATCATCATTGGATCTGGATCAGCCAGCTTCGAAATGCTCCGCCACCTTACGCATCGCTTACCGATTATGACCACACCTAAATGGGTATCTAATCGCACCCAACCAATCGCAATTCGCGATGTGCTTTGGTACTTAACGGAGGCAGCAAATTTAACCGCACCAGTATCTGGCATATTCGATATCGGCGGCCCGGAAGTTTTAACTTATGAATCAATGATGCAATCTTTCGCCAAAATTGCGGGCCTTCGCAAACGAATCATTATCAAAGTTCCAGTTTTAACTCCGGGACTTTCCAGTTTATGGATTGGCTTTGTCACGCCAGTGCCAACAACTTTGGCCCGACCACTAGTTGGTTCGTTAATTAGCGAAGTAGTAGCGGATCCAACGCGAAACATTTCAAAGGTAATTGCGCCACCACCAGGTGGTCCATCGCGAATCGATGATGCAATTGAATTGGCGCTATCTCGCACCAATGAAAATGCGGTCGA
>CAYFKK010000127.1:0-1591 GCA_964343655.1 uncultured Actinomycetes bacterium
AACCCATGCTTGCGCTGGTGATATTGGTTCATGGACTTCAACAAACTCACCGTGTGGCAAGCGAACTAATCTTCCAGTTTCGCGGCCATGTAATACAAGTTCGCGATCTGCCCGCTGTAGCGATAAACAAATCCGCTTGGTAATAAAGAACGCTAGAACCGGAACGACGAAGATTCCGATACGTGCTGACCACATAATTTGATTAATTGTTAAATCAAAATGGGTCGCGATCAAGTCGTTACCACCATTAATTAGAGCTACGGCATTGAAAGCTAAAAGCGCAACACCGAATGCGGTGCGATTAGGGACATTGCGCGGACGATCCAAGATGTGGTGCTCGCGCTTATCTCCGGTAATCCAACTTTCGATAAATGGGTAGAGCGCGATTAGCGTGAACATAATTCCGGGCACTATCAAACCTGGAATCAAAATATTCCACGAAATTGTGTGACCAAATGCGTGTGTTTCAAGCGGTGGCGCCATTCGCACTAAACCATCGAGCCAGCCCATATAAAAGTCTGGTTGCGATCCAGCCGAAATTTGTCCCGGCGTATACGGTCCATATAACCAAATTGGGTTAATTGAAGCCACTGCTGCAATAAATGCAGTTACGCCAAAAACAATAAAGAAGAAGCCGCCAGCTTTAGCCATGTAAACCGGCATTAATGGATAGCCAACAACATTCTTTTCGGTGCGACCAGGACCTGGATATTGGGTGTGCTTTTGGTACCAGACCAACATTAAGTGCGCCGTAATTAACGCTAGAAATAAGCCCGGCAATAAAAGAACGTGAACGGTATAAATGCGTGGGATGAATGATTCACCCGGAAACGCACCGCCAAATGCGAAGTAGGCCAGATATGAACCAACAACTGGAATTGCTTGAATGATTGCTTCGGCAATTCGAATACCAGTTCCGGAAAGTAAATCATCTGGAAGTGAATAACCCAAGAAACCTTCAACGATTCCCAGAGTTAAAAGCCCAACACCAATTATCCAGTTGCCTTCGCGAGGCTTTCGGAATGCGCCGGTGAAAAACACGCGAAGCATGTGAACGATGATTGCTGCCATGAACAAAAGTGCAGCCCAGTGATGAATCTGGCGCATCAATAATCCGCCGCGCACATCAAATGAGATATGGAGTGTGGATTCATATGCAGCCGACATCTTCAAGCCGGAAAGTGGTTGATACGAACCGTTATAAACAACTTCTTTCATTGAAGGGTCGAACCAAAAAGTTAAGAAAGTTCCAGATAACAACAAAATAATGAATGAATAGAGTGCAATTTCACCTAGTAAGAATGACCAATGATCTGGGAATACCTTAAGTAAATTCTTCTTCAGCCATTTCGCAGCGCCGGTACGTTCGTCGACGTAATTTGCGACGGTGCCTAAAACTTTTTCACCTTGGCTCATGATGAACGCTCCCAGAAACTTGGTCCGACTGGTTCGGTAAACCCTTGCTGCGCAATTAGATAACCTTCAGAGTCAACTGTAATTGCCAACTGTGGCAGTGGGCGAGCAGCTGGGCCGAAGATCACTTTTGCCGCGCGGGTAACATCGAAAGTTGATTGATGGCATGGGCAGAGCA
>CAYFKK010000128.1:0-1586 GCA_964343655.1 uncultured Actinomycetes bacterium
ACATATGGAGGTCATTTCCATCTCGAATTAAAAATTCATGTGGTCTTTCGATTATTTCTATATATAGATCGCCTGCGGGACCACCACCAGGTCCGACTTCGCCTGCACCTGAAAGTTGAATTCGATTTCCAGTTTCAACACCTGCTGGAATTTCTACTGGAATTGTTTTCTTACTTCTAACTCTTCCTTCACCAGAACATTCCGGGCATGGATTGGTAATTACTGTTCCATATCCTTGGCATGAATTGCATGGTCTACTTGTCATAACTTGTCCGATAATCGAACGAGTTACATGTTGAACTTCACCACGTCCCTTACAAATTTCACAAATCTTTGGCTTTGCACCATTAGCAGAACCAGAGCCGCTACACTTTTCACAAACGACAGCAGTTTCAACACTTAACTCTCGCGAGCAACCAAAACAAGCTTCTGCCAAATCAACTTCTACTCTAATAAGTGCATCTTGCCCTGCGCGCATGCGAGTTCGAGGTCCACGTTGTGAAGCGCCACCGCCAAAAAATGCATCCATAATGTCACCGAAACCAAAACCAGCTCCGCCGAATCCACCACTCGAAAATGGATCACCACCTAGGTCATAGCGTTGGCGTTTATCAGGATCGCTCAAAACTTCGTAAGCAGTTGTTATCTCTTTAAACTTTTCACTTGCTTTAGGATCGGGATTTACATCTGGGTGATACTCCCGCGCCAAGCGGCGATAAACTTTTTTGATCTCATCAAAAGAAGCATCCCGATCTACGCCTAACACAGAATAATGATCAGCCATTTAGGAACCTACCAATATATTTAGCAACAGCATCTACCGCGGCCATTGAATTTTGATAATCCATACGAGTCGGCCCCAAAATTCCCACCGCGCCATGTCCATACCCCATTTTTACCAATGATGTGGTCTTTAAATTTCGTTCGGGCTGCTCTTCGCCGATGCGCACCTCAATTGATTCCTTCGCATCTGAAAGTAATCTAAGAAGTACCACTTGCTCTTCGAGCGCTTCCAAAATTGGTGCCAACGCGGTGGCATTTTCCTGACTGGATCTAGCTAGATTGGATGTCCCAGCAAGAACTACTTTTTCTGAATCTGGATATTGGACGACGGCAACTTGTTTTGTCAATTGTGAAAGTAATTTAACAGTTCTCGTTAATAGATCATCAAGATCATGTGCGCCTTCCATAAATGTTTCAATCGCTTTACGCTCTGAATTTGATAGCGGCTTAATTGAAGCCAACTTATCTACGAAGACTCGATAGCCCTTGTTAGTCGGAATTCTTCCGGCGCTTGTGTGTGGCTGCGTGATCAAACCAGCTTCTTCAAGTTGTGCCATATCGTTTCTAATAGTTGCTGGTGAAACACCTAAGCCATGTCTTTTAGAAATGGCTTTTGATCCGACTGGCTCGTCTGTAGCCACATACTCTTCAACAATTGCTCGAAGTATTTCAAGTTGACGATTTTGCATAGATTTAAAAGAGAATGCTTCTGACAATTCGATCCGCTACTAGCCTTCCATTAGCTGTGAGTGCGATTCGACCATTTTGCCAAGCGCTCTTATCTAATTCGCCTCCCTCTAAAT
>CAYFKK010000129.1:0-1580 GCA_964343655.1 uncultured Actinomycetes bacterium
AACTCTTTCAATTTAGAAAAAGATCCAGTGAGTTTTTCGCGTGAGGATTTTATTGCTTCTTCAGCGGCATCTAATGATTGATTTTGAATTCGATATAAACGCTCGGCTTCCGAAATGACTCCACTAAGCCATTGGCGATACTCATCTATTTCACGTACGGCACCACTTACGATTTTGGTGCGCTCACGCTTAGCATCGCTTACCAATTCATGTGCCGTTGATTCACCTTCAGAAATTAATTCTTCGGATTTTTCAGTTGCTTCAGCAACTAATTCTTCTGCTTCGCTTTCTGCTGCCTTTAAATATTTACGACCACGCGATTCAGCCTGGCTAAGAATCTGTTCCGCCTTTTGCTGAGATTCAGAGATAGCTTCTTTTACGCGCGTAGCAGTTTCATTAATTAGTCGATCTGCTTGAGCTTGCGCCTTTGCTTCGCGAATTTGCGCTGACTTGATCATGGTCAAGGCAGTTTCGGTTGCCAATACTTCAAATTCTTCTCGTGAAAGTGAACGGATATCGCGGCGGGAACGTAAATCTGCTAACTGCGATTCAAGTTCGCGAATGCGTTCTACTGAACCTGTGCTTGGCGCAACATCATCTTGAGTGTCGCCTTTATAACCTACCCAACTAAGGAATGGTTTCTTATTTGCCATCACTTACTCCCGCACATGACTAGGTTTAATTTCGGATATTAGGGGGATAGGTTATTCCAGAAATGCCTAGGTAAAAACCCGCAGATTTTGGAGAAAATTGGGCTTACTGGTTGCGCCAGACTGCGATGAATACGCCTATGTATTGGCTCGCCCAAGCTGCTAAAACGAATATATGGAAAAGTTCATGGAAACCAAAATATTTCGCATTTCGCCCCGGAGCTTTTAGAGCATAAAAAATTGCTCCAATTGAATATAGCAATCCGCCCAAAACTATTGGAATTAAAACAATTAATCCACCGGAGCCATAAAGTTCCGGCAAATAAATAATTGCAGCCCAGCCAAGGATGATGTAATTGCCAACATATAACCAACGCGGCGCTCGAAGCCAAAGCATTCTCATGGCTACGCCGATAATTGCACCGATCCAAATTATGGTTAATAAAACTCTACGTTGATTTCCATCTAACAACGTCACAGCAAATGGAGTGTAAGTACCGGCAATCAATAAATTTATATTTGCATGATCCCATCGTCTCCAAAATGCTTTAGCTTTTGGCTGCCAAGGAACGCGGTGGTATATCGCCGAAACGCTAAAAAGAGTTAGGGCAGTTACTCCATAAATACCTACGGCGAATTTTATAGAATTCTCACTTAGTAAAAAGAGCACCAACGAGGCCGCAAAAACTACTGGGATTGCACCCAAATGGAACCACCCTCGCAATTTTGGCGGCGGCCCAATTAAATATTTTTGGTTAGTAGAAGTCATATTTTCTTCTCTGATATTCCAATACTAATTCGAGAAAAATGTGAAAGATAGATTTTAGTCATTAAAAACTTTAGGTTCTCGATTTGGTCACTAAGTAAGTTACCAGTTTGGTGCGGGAGGTGGGACTTGAACCCACACGCCGTAAGGCACAGGTTCCTAAG
>CAYFKK010000130.1:0-1566 GCA_964343655.1 uncultured Actinomycetes bacterium
CAGTTAAAGTCCGAACTATCTGTAAACCCATATTACTTGAAGTTGCTAAATCAAAATCAACAGGTAAACCAACTCCGTCATCATTTACCTCAACTTCACATTCAGCGCCCTCTCGCTTTAATTTAATTTCAACCAAACTGCCTTTGCTAGATAGGCCATGCTCCAGTGCATTGTGAATTAATTCAGTCACAATCAAAGATAATGGTGTGGCAACTTTAGGATCGATTAATCCCAAATTTCCGATTTTTTTGATTGCAATATTGCTATTAGGGGCAAGTTCAGTTGCGTGTGAAATTAAACTATCCAATACCTGATCAAAATCAACCTGATTCTGGGAGCTTGAAGTTAGAGTTTCATGGACCAACGCAATCGAAGCAATTCTTCTTACCGCTTCTTCAAGTGCTGCGCTAGCGGTTGGGTCTTCCACTCGACGCGATTGTAATCGTAATAATGCAGATACGGTCTGTAAATTATTTTTAACTCGATGATGAATTTCTTTAATTGTCGCATCCTTAATTACAAGTTCTCGTTCGCGGCGCCTAATTTCAGTTACGTTATGGAGTAGCACCATGGCTCCAATTCGGTCACCGCTTTGCAGCATTGGTAAAACAGTGAAATCAACCGTTCCTTGTTCATTTTCCAATTCAATTCGACCAAGCGATTTGCCTTGTATTTGATTTTGTAAATCCGCAATTGGTTGGCTGCTTAATTTTTTTGCGACATCGGAGATTGAAAAACTTTCTACCTCGCCATCCCAACCAAGTCTGCTTAGCGCCGAGCGACCATTTGGACTTGCAAATACAATCGCACCGTTTACATCTAGACGAATAAAACCATCGCCAACTCTGGGATTTGGATCCAAGTCAGAAATTGAATCGGCAAATGGAAAAGTGCCTTCAGAAACCATTCGATAAAGGTTGTGAGCAATTTCCCGATAATTTAACTCTAATCGGCCAGGTTGCCGCATCGAAATTGCATTTCGATGACGCGAAATAACGGCAATGATTTGGCCATTAAATTGGACTGGGATTGTCTCCTCTTTAATTAAAAATTCTCCAAATTGTTCAGGTTCCGAATCTTTTATAATTTCACCATCAGATAAGGCGCGATCTATTAGCGGTTTGCGACCCCATTCCAATTCATCACCAATTAAATCTTGTTGAAACAAGGTAGCCGCAGTTGTTGGTCGGATGTGAGCGACAGCTATATGCCCAGTTGGCCAACTTTTTAAGTCCTTGCGAAGTGGTACCCAAAGAATTAAATCAGAAAAAGAGAGGTCTGCTAGAAGTTGCCAATCGCCGATTAATTTTTCCAACCACTCAATTTGTGGCGACGATAATGTTGAACGACCAGAAATCAGATCAGAAATCTTGGCCATCAACTTTTTAACCAATTTTGGATTTCGAATTTAATTTCTTCAGGTGCAAACCAAGCTAGCTCGTCTCCAATAAGCAGCGCCGCAATCTGCTGCAAATCAATCTCTAATTTTTCTGAATTTAGCTGTTCATCTCTTAAGTCGACAGCTAGAACAAATCGACCCTTTCCGCCGTTTAATTCATCAGAATC
>CAYFKK010000131.1:0-1548 GCA_964343655.1 uncultured Actinomycetes bacterium
TTGAAAAGTGGAGCTTTGGAGAATTCCAAGGTGCAAATTTCCGAATCGACACTGTTATGTCAATCGTTGCAGCAATTGTAATTTTTATCATTTTGAATCAATTTGTAAGTAAATCTCATCTCGGAAAAGCAATTCGTGCGGTATCGATGTCCGAAGAAAACTCTAAGTTGATGGGCATCAACTTAAATAGAGTAATTACTGCAACGTTCGCAATTGGTGGCCTAACAACTGGCGCGGCCGCATTTTTCTTTATGGTGACTTATGAAAACACCGTTTTTAACGTTGGTTTCCAATTAGGAATCGCTGCCTTTACCGCAGCTGTACTTGGCGGAATCGGCAATTTACAAGGCGCCTTTTACGGCGGCCTTTCACTAGGTTTATTGGAACAATTCTCATCTGCAATTCTTGGATCACAATGGAAATCAGTAACGGTTTTCTTGGTCCTCGTACTAGTTCTATTAATTCGACCAAGTGGCATCTTCGGTGAAGCTGTCCAGCAGACGAGAACCTGATGATTAATTTACGGGACAAAGGCGCCGAAATCTG
Organism: uncultured Actinomycetes bacterium; assembly: GCA_964343655.1. Taxonomy (GTDB): domain Bacteria; phylum Actinomycetota; class Actinomycetes; order Nanopelagicales; family Nanopelagicaceae; genus ZLKRG08. The sequence goes on from CAYFKK010000131.1 coordinate 547, forward strand.
GGAGAACTGGAATCGTCCAAAACGAACAACATTTACATTAATCGTAATTGGAATTATTGCGTTACTTCCATATGCTGCAAGTTTTGGTCCAACTAGTTTTCTAAACACCCCAATCACTTCATTTGAAAACGTTCTGGTATATCCAGTCGGAATGTTTGTTTTGATGGCACTTGGTTTAAATATTGTGGTTGGTAAATCCGGGCTTCTCGATTTAGGTTACGTGGCATTTTTCGCCATCGGTGCCTACACGATGGGAATCATGAGCACTGTTTACGGTTTTAACGCCTGGGAAGTTCTCCCATTTGGAATGGGTTTTGCCATGATTGCCGGAGTATTGCTGGGATTACCTGCCCTTCGGTTGCGTGGTGATTACTTGGCAATTATTACTTTGGGATTCGGAGAAATTATCCGAATTGTTGCGTTAAACATTCCGGCAACTGGAGGCCCAAATGGAATTGCCGGCATTCCAAATCCTCCAGCGGTTGCAGGGGTTAAATTTGATTTACCAAACCCGCAACACTTCTTCTGGTTAGTTCTATTTTTAATTCTGTTAACCATTTGGATGATTCGCAGATTCACCGTTCGCCGTCCAGGCCGTGCTTGGGAAGCTATTCGGCAAGATGAAGATGTAGCCGCCCTTATGGGTGTTAATACATTGAAATATAAATTGTGGTCCTTCGTAATTGGTGCTGCTGTTGGTGGAATTGCGGGCGTAATTTATGCTTCTAAAGTTATGGTGATCGCACCGCAGATGTTTACCTTTAACGTTTCAGTTCTGATTCTGGCCTGCGTTGTTTTCGGCGGCATTGGAAATATTTGGGGCGTAGCATTCGGTGCCGTACTTTTGGCATATTTACCAGAGCGTATTCGCTTTATCTCGGATGCGCGGCAATTGGTATTCGGCTTAATCTTAATTTTGATGATGAACCTTCGCCCTGACGGTTTGCTGCCACGTAAGAAACGCGAGCACATAAAACATGGCTGAAAAATTACTTGAATTAA
>CAYFKK010000132.1:0-1548 GCA_964343655.1 uncultured Actinomycetes bacterium
TTGAAAAGTGGAGCTTTGGAGAATTCCAAGGTGCAAATTTCCGAATCGACACTGTGATGTCGATCGTTGCGGCGATTGTAATTTTCATAATTTTGAATCAATTTGTTAGCAAGTCACATCTCGGGAAGGCCATCCGTGCGGTATCTATGTCCGAAGAAAATTCCAAGTTGATGGGTATTAATTTAAATCGAGTAATTACTGCAACGTTCGCAATTGGTGGCTTAACAACTGGTGCAGCCGCATTCTTCTTTATGGTCACATATGAAAACACAGTTTTTAACGTCGGTTTCCAACTGGGAATCGCAGCATTTACCGCCGCAGTGCTCGGCGGAATTGGTAATTTACAAGGCGCCTTTTACGGTGGCTTGTCTCTAGGTTTATTGGAACAATTTTCTTCCGCAATTCTTGGATCTCAGTGGAAATCAGTAACGGTTTTCTTGGTTCTCGTACTTGTACTTCTAATTCGACCAAGTGGCATCTTCGGTGAAGCTGTCCAGCAGACGAGAACCTGATGATTAATTTACGAGATAAAGGCGCCGAAATCTGGGAGAACTGGAATCGTCCGAAACGAACAACTTTCACATTGATTTTGATTGGAATTATTGCCCTACTACCTTATGCGGCAAGTTTTGGTCCAACTAGTTTCTTGAATACCCCAATTACTTCATTTGAAAATGTTTTGGTTTATCCAGTAGGTATGTTCGTTTTGATGGCACTTGGTTTAAATATTGTGGTTGGTAAGTCAGGACTTCTAGATTTGGGTTACGTGGCATTTTTCGCCATCGGTGCCTACACGATGGGAATCATGAGCACCGTTTATGGTTTTAATGCTTGGGAAGTTCTCCCTTTCGGAATGGGCTTTGCCATGATTGCAGGCGTCTTGCTTGGTTTACCTGCCCTTCGGTTGCGTGGCGATTACTTAGCGATTATTACTTTGGGATTCGGAGAAATTATCCGAATCGTGGCGCTAAATATTCCAGAAACCGGTGGCCCAAATGGAATTGCTGGCATTCCAAATCCACCAGCTGTTGCAGGAGTTAAATTTGATTTGCCAAACCCGCAACACTTCTTCTGGTTAGTTCTTTTTTTAATTTTGTTAACCATTTGGATGATTCGCAGGTTCACCGTTCGCCGTCCAGGCCGTGCTTGGGAAGCCATTCGGCAAGATGAAGATGTAGCCGCCCTAATGGGTGTTAATACTTTGAAATATAAATTGTGGTCCTTCGTAATTGGTGCTGCGGTTGGTGGAATTGCGGGCGTAATTTATGCTTCAAAAGTTATGGTGATCGCACCGCAGATGTTTACCTTTAACGTTTCAGTTCTAATTCTGGCCTGCGTAGTTTTCGGTGGCATTGGAAATATTTGGGGCGTAGCATTCGGTGCCGTACTTTTGGCGTATTTACCAGAGCGTATCCGCTTTATTTCGGATGCGCGCCAATTGGTATTCGGCCTAATTTTAATTTTGATGATGAACCTTCGCCCTGACGGTTTGTTGCCACGTAAGAAACGCGAGCACATAAAACATGGCTGAAAAATTACTTGAATTAA
>CAYFKK010000133.1:0-1516 GCA_964343655.1 uncultured Actinomycetes bacterium
TTCAAATTGGGGGGGTTATGAGCACTTGGTCTATCGCGCAAGCCAATCTGACATCCGTTGGCGTCCTAGGTTTTATCTTTGGGTTTTTCGCCTCGCGGGTGAAAAGTGACGTTCGGGTGCCGGATGCCATTTACCAGTTCCTATCGATCTACCTCCTCTTTGGGATTGGACTTAAGGGTGGCCATTCACTAAAAGCTTCGAGTTTTTCAGAATTAGTGACCCCGGCAATAGCGACAATTTTCTGTGGAATTTTAATTCCACTCTTAGCATTTTCGCTTCTGAAGTTCGTTAAAAAACTAAATGAAATTGATCGCGGTTCGATATCGGCACATTACGGTTCAACTTCTCTGGTTACATTTTCTGCCGCTATTTTGTTTCTCGAAAGTAATTCGATTTTCGTTGAAGGGTTTGCCCCGGCAATGCTGACTTTGATGGAAATCCCGGGTTTGATTGTTGGAATTTTCCTTGCCTCAAGATCTGAATCAACTAAAGTCGGCTGGGCAGCTACTTTCAAAGAAGTTTTACTAGGTAAAACCGTACTTTTGCTTTTCGGTGGTTTGTTTATTGGTTTTGTAACCAGTCACGACGGATACCAAAAAGTCAGCCCGTTCTTTGTTGATTTACTAAATGGTTTCTTGGTGCTCTTTTTGCTACACCTAGGCTATTTAGCTGGAAGTAATTTCTTTGAAATTAAAAGTGTTGGCGCACCCTTGGCTGTATTCGGTTTACTCTTTCCAATATTAAGTGGCGCAATTGGTGTCGGTGTCGGCTCAATCATTGGATTAAGTGTTGGTGGCTCAACCATGTTGGGCGTTTTATGTGCGAGCGCTTCTTATATTGCAGCACCAGCTGCAGTTTCGGTTGCCTTAAAACAAGCGAATTTACCGATTGCGCTGATGTCGAGTATTGGAATTACTTTCCCGTTCAACTTAATTTTCGGAATTCCAATTTATTACAAGTTCGCGCAAGTTCTAACTAATCTGGTTTAAATTGAAACTCCGGTTTCCTTTTCTGATAATTTCCAAAGTTTCTTAATTGCTCTATTTGTAAACGGGCGAAGAATCGGTCTAATCACTGGAGCACCAATTGCGAAATACCTTGGCGCATAGAACTCACCACTTTTAGCTTCTGGATCTAGCGCCGCGCGAATTTGCGAAAGCGCTCCGATTTCTGGGGACATTCCAATTTTAAAAACTAAATCTTCGCTAATTTTTCCGGCCCTGCCAGCACCGCCTTGTTTAACTGTTTCCACCTGAAGATTTGTTTTCGAAAGTCCGGGGTGCGCCAACAAACTCTTGATTGGCGATTTCTCGGCTTTAAATTTTCTGTGAAGCCCTAATGCAAAATAGTAGTTTGCCAATTTTGATTGGGCGTACGCGCGCCAAGCTGAATATTTCTTTCTCAAATGTGGGTCTCTAAAATTTATTGTGGGAGTCATGTGATGAGCCGAGCTGGTTACTGTGACAATTCGTGGTTCATCACCTTTTATTAAATAAGGCAACAAGCGACCGGTGAG